>NVSL01000079.1 GCA_002401215.1 Flavobacteriaceae bacterium
TTTAACAATACTCTATTACTAACACCACCAGTTACTGAATTGTTAAACATTTTATAAATGCTTACAGAGTTTATTTGAATATTCCCTTGAAATGCTGATGCACTTGCAGAATATGTAACACCGCTCCCAACAACATAACTGATTAGTGGGTTATTAACAGTTAATAATCCACCTTCAGTAGCATTACCTGTTAATAGGTCTGTTGTGTCGAAATCAGAATTGTTATATTCACAAGAGTAAAATAACACTAGTGAAAATACAACTAATAGATTTAATATTTTTTTCATCTTTTTAAATTTAATTTATAATTGTTAGTTCATCCACCAAATAGGCGTAGTTAAATTATCTGCACCTTGAGAAGCTACTGCATCTGAATAACTTGCTGCATTAATTGATTGTTCAATTTCAGGATAATTAAGTCTAGAAGGAATTTCATTTATGTCTCCTTCTAACGCTGGAGTTAATACAGGGTATCCTGTTCTTTTTTGTTCTATCCAAGATTCTAATCCTTGTGCAAACAATGCTAACCATTTTTCGTTACCAATTTGTTGCAATGGATTTAAAGTTCCTAAAGCATTTGCAGCAATATATGCACTACCATCTACTTCATTTGCTTCGAAAGATGCTGTCATACCTGCCTCGTAATGTGCAGAAGCAGAACCAGAAATTAATCCTTTTTGTGCAGCTTCAGCCATTAAGAAATGCAACTCTGCATTAGACATATAGTATCCAGGAGTTTCTGGTTGTAAGTAAAACTCACCAATAGCAGATACGTTTGTGTAATTGTATTCTGTACTAGGTACGTTTATTAAACCAGAAGGTTTTCCTCTGTAAATTCCGTCTTCTTGCTTTTGAGCATATTGAGGAAGTCTTGGATCGCTTTTTCCAGACATCATATCAACTAAGAAAGAGTTTACTTTCCACTCACCTCTTGTTCCGAATACGATAGTTTCATATAATGGATTTGCATTAGGGTCAGCACTTAAATAGATAAGTTTAGCTTCATCTGCATTTGAAGAGAACATGTTACCACCATTTACTAATGCTTGTAATTGTGGACCAACCGGTTGTACATCAGAAATTCTCATTAAAGCTCTAAATTTAATAGAGTTTGCAAATTTTTCCCATAAGCCAGCATCACCTCCGTAAAGAATGTCAGAGCCAGAATCTATTGTTCCTCCAGTTCCTAACAATGCAGATGCACGCGTTAGCATATCAATAATACCAGAATATACACCTTCTTGCTCATCGTATGCTGGAGCAATAATACCTTGATCTGTATTAATAGCTTCAGAAAAGGGAACATCACCATATAAATCAGTCAATATTGAATAACCATGAGCTTGTATTACCAATGCAACACCCATCATGTTATTATTTTCTTCAGCTTCAGCTAATTTATACATAGCATCGGCTTGTGAAATTACATTTGCGTAAAATACTCTCCAAGTACTTGCAATTACAGACTGACGCGGAATATATCTAGCCTCATCGTTGTATTGCACTTTGGCAAATTGTTGAGACCAACAAGATCCCATATCTCCTCCAACAAAAGTACTGTACATGTTGTTTACAGCATTTCTAATAGYAGTTGGCATAATTAAATGCGAAGGTAAACTAATTGGATTATTTGGATCTTGATTTATTTCTTCAAAATCTTTATCGCAACTCGATACTACAAGTAAGGCTGCAAATAAGATTAGTGTTATTTTAAATCTTTTCATTTTATTGTTTTGTTTTAAATTAAAATTTAATCTAGAATTATAGTTTTATACTAATGTTGAAACCTACACTTCTTGCTGATGGTTGTTGACCAAATTCTTGACCTTGAGTTCCGTTAGCATCGCTAAATGCTGTCTCTGGATCAATGTGTGGTGCGTTTTTATATAAAATTGCAAGATTACGTCCTACTAAAGATAATGTAACTCCATCAAACATTGAGTTTTGTAAGTATTTAGATGGTAAACTATAACCAAATACAATTTGCTTTAATTTCACATAAGATGCGTCAAATACAGAACCTTCTACAATACTATTAGAATAAGCTCTTTTGTTATAATCTTCAGCAGTTCTAACAACATTGTTAGGAACTAATACACCAGTAACTGGGTCTACCATAACACCATCACCAACAATACCAGTTTCTCTACCTAAGATAGTTTCTTCTAATACCCCTGCATAACGCCCCCATGCTGTAGTCATAGAATATACATCACCACCAATCTTAGCATCAATTAAAGCAGATAAATTTAAGCTTTTATAAGTAAAGCTAAAGTTGGCACCACCTGTCCAATCTGGAGTGATATTACCTAAAACTTTATTACCACCATTAATTGCTGGTAAACCGTTTTCGAAAATGATTTGACCGTCTGGAGCTCTTCTGTATGAAGAACCTACTATATCACCCCAAGCATTTCCTTCTCTAGCTTCTAATGTCATAGACCATTGGCCTCCAAGAACTAATGACTCTAATCCACCTAAAGAAACAACTGTATTTGTGTTTTGTGCAAAATTAATGTCAAAATCGAATTTAAAATCTCCTGTGTCTACAATAGTAGATCCTAATTGAATTTCTACACCTTTGTTATTAGTTTCACCAACATTTCTTACAGCACTTGTATAACCAGATGCTGCTGAAATTTGAACTGGTACAATTGCATCAGTTGTTGTTTGGTCATAATAAGTAGCATTAATTCTTAATCTACTATTAAACAATCTTAAATCAGCACCTACTTCAATACCTGTTGTAGATTCTGGTTTAATATTAGGATTGTTTAACCCTGTTGGCAAATAACCAGCAGTAACAGAACCCCATGGGTCGGTTGATAAAGCATATGTTGGTGCTAATTGGTATGCACCTAAAGAGCCAATACCTCCAACTTCTGACCATCCACCACGTACTTTTAAGAACCAGTCTTCAGCCCCAATCATGTCTGTAATAACAGCACTTAAAGAAACAGAAGGGTAGAAGAAGCTGTTGTTGTCAACAGGTAACACACTTGCCCAATCATTTCTTCCGGAGAATTCTAAGAATAAGAAGTTTTTAAATGAGATTTTACCAAATCCATATAAACTATTAATTCTTTGTTCTGTAGAAGTGTTTGTTAATGAATAATTAACGCCAGCTCTAAGGTTGTTTAAGTTATATAATTCTGGCAATTGTAGTTGAGGCGCACTCGCATAATTTAATTTACGATTTCTTTTCATCAAGTTACCACCAACACTAAAGTCAAAACCAAAATCATCATTTATTTCAGTTGTATAGCTTAATAAAACTTCAGCATTTGTTTCAGAATATGATCTGATTGTTTCAGAATATGATCCGTTTGGAGCATTGTTAGACCCGAAAGCTTGTCTTGCTGATTGAATAGAATTCCAACTGTCTAAACCAACTTTGGTAGAAGCAGTAAAATGCTCATTAATTTCATAAGTTGCACCAATATTACCAATGATTCTATTTTTATCAAAATCTCTTGTATTTGTTTCTAGTACCCAAAACGGATTGTTTTGGAAAACTGTATTCCAGTTTAAAGGAGTTCCTTCAGCAGCAGTACCAGCTGGCGCTAATGGTAAATTTCTCCAATCTCTAAGAGCATTGAAATCTACGTTTCTACCAGACCAAATAAATTGTTGAACTGGATTTTCATTATCATAACCAACAAAAGGTAAGTTGTCAGACCCAGATTTTGTATAAGTTAAGTTAATAGAAGTAGTGAATTTATCTCCAATTTTTTGCGAAGCACTTGCACCTACATTAAATCTTCTATAATCTGTATTTGGAACCATACCAGTTTGAGAAAAATTACCAACAGATAATCTGTAAGTTAATGTTTCTGAACCACCAGTAAAAGAAATGTTATTTGTTAACTGAATACCAGTATTATAAAAATCCTTAACATTGTCTGGTTTAGACACCCATGGAGTTGGAGCTCCACCATATTTATAATTATCCCATTGAACAAATTCTAAACCTACATCTAAAGGAGGTCCCCAAGATTCGTCTACACCACCGTCACCGTTAGAACCATCAATCCATTCAAAAGTATAAGGGTTTGACCCTTGTCCGTATGAGTTTTGATAATCAGGTAAGATTAAAGGATTATCAAACTGAACATTAGAATTAAAAGTAATTCCTAAATTCTTGTTGTTTTTTCCTTTCTTAGTAGTAATTTCAATTACACCATTAGATGCTCTAATACCGTACAATGCAGCAGCAGCAGGACCTTTTAAAACGTTCATAGTTTCAATGTCATCTGGGTTGATGTCTGCAATACCATTAGGTAAATCAGATCCACCAAATGCTCCAGCATTACCGTAGTTGGTATTGTCAATAGGTACGCCATCAATTACATATAGTGGTTGATTGTTACCTGTAATAGAACTTGCCCCTCTCAATATTACACGAGAAGAAGCGCCAACAGAACCAGAACTAGCTGTAACTTGCACACCTGCAATACGACCAGCCAATGCGTTTGAAATGTTAGCTTCTCTTGCAACTGTTAAATCATCACCTTCTAAACTTTGAACAGCGTATGTAGAACTTCTTTTTTCTACTTTACGTCCAAACCCAGTAACAATTACTTCAGTTAAAGATTCAGCCTCTGCAACCATTTCTACATTAATAGTGTTTGCAGTACCAACTGTTTTTTCAGTAGTTACCATGCCTATAAAGCTATATTGAAGAACATCTCCAACATTTGCACTCATAGAGTAGTTACCGTCAAAATCAGTTTCAGTACCGGTTGTAGTACCTTTAATTATAACACTTACTCCAGGTAAAGGACCCGATTCGTCAGATACGTTACCAGAAATAGTCTTTGATTGTGCAAAAGTTATTTGCACTACAAACGCCAATWACAGCGTTAAAATTCCATTAAACTTTSYTTWCAKKSYRTWAWYAWWWKNATTAANNTTTAAACYAAAARTMWKWWRTWTTWNTTAARWAAWMWWYWWRWYTTTWNGTTTNAAANTTAATWYWWWKWWWACGGCCTGTAAGGAAAGTTTAATATAAGCGACAAAATTGTATTTTTTAAATAATTAGAGGTGTTTAATAGTGGTAATACTATAAACTATTAACTTATAAAGCGACAATACAATAAAAACACCTTCACAATAATTGGCATGTAAACACTTTTTTTTCTA
Source organism: Flavobacteriaceae bacterium (assembly GCA_002401215.1). GTDB lineage: Bacteria > Bacteroidota > Bacteroidia > Flavobacteriales > Flavobacteriaceae > Urechidicola. The sequence continues at coordinate 5,143 of NVSL01000079.1, forward strand.
AAAAAACTGAATTAACCTGATATGAAACTTAGAGTTTTGAAAATCAACAGGTAAGTCTGATTGTTTGCCTAGAGCATAGCTAATATCAATGGCACCACTTTTTGTATTGAATACATATCCGACTCCAAAACCAAATAATTGGGCGTTGTCATTTATAATGTCATTTTGTACATATGCAAAATCAGTAATTGAATACATATAAGAACGTTGAGCAAGATGATATCTGTATTCTAAATTTAAAATACTATAAGCTGATGCAAAAATACTTTCCTGGTCAAAACCTCTTATTGAAGTTGCCCCACCAACTCTAAACAATTCGTTTGAAAAAAGAGTGTCAGAAATTAGCATGCCACTAGTATTTTGAATAAAGATATTACTCTTTTGATTTATACTCCAAATGTAATGCGCTTGTAGATTGTATTTTTGTTGATTCGCTTTTTCTGAATTTTCGGAAAGTGTTCTATTTCCCCAAAGTGCATTTACATTGAAATAAAATTTATTTTGAAAAGGTTTATCTGGATCTGGTTTTCTGTAAGTGTAGGATGCTCCGAAAAAAGCACTTTTATATTCTTCAATACTATTTTGAGTGTTTTCTGAAATTAAATCGTTGGATGTTTCTGATTCAAATTTCGCAGCCAATTCACTAAACTGGTTTAAAGTGTAAGCTAAATCTATTTTTGTATGGATGTTTAAAAAAGTAGAATCCTGCTTGTAAATATTAAAGTTAATACTTGGTGTGATGGGAGATTTAAATATATAAGGTGCTGTAAATGCTAAGTCAAAAAGTACACGTTCGTCTCCATTGCTTTTCCATTGTATCGAAATGACTTCACCTTTGTTTAGAACATTATTTAGTACTAAATCTAAATATCCGTTGAATTTTAGTTTTCCTTCTTCGTTGGATGCAAAACCAATTAAACCGTCAAACCGGTTAGCTTTTGCTTTTTGCAGATATAAATAAATAGTTGTAGAATCTTTTGTAAATAACACTTCTGGTGATTTAATTTCTGATACAAAAGGAATTGATTGCATCGCGTCTGAAGCATTTTTTAATTTTTGAGTGTTAAAAACAGTTTCAGTCTTTAGGTTTAAATTGTGTTTTATAAATGATGCAGGGAATTTTTCATACCCTTTTATTATTATTTTATCAATCGATCTAGGTTTGGTAGAATTGATATTTAATTCGGCAATCAATTCATTGTTTTTTTGATGGATATTTTTTAAGGAGACTTCGGTGAATGATTTTCCGTCAATTTCAAATTGTTCTACAATGCTATTCATTGCATTCGGAACATCAATCATGTTTATGACAAAATAATCATCAGAAAAGTCATCACTTAAGTTTTTGAATGTATTTGGATTGATATTATTTTTGTCAAAATAGATTTTAATTGTTTTAGAATTCATTCCTAAAATCAAATAAGAAGTATAAATCGAATCTTGTTTTTTGATAGATTTAAAATGAGTATTCAAAAACCCAATAGCATTTAATTTTTTAATTACAGAATCTATTTCGACATACAAAGAATTTTCTGACAAATGAAAATGCTCGTACTCCACTATATTAAAGGTCGAAGTATTTAAAGAATCTCTTATCAAGATTTTCAATTCCATTTCTTGAGATATTGCAGATTGAAAAATCAACAGTAAAAAAAGGGTATATATACAAGGTGTAAAAAAGCGTTTCAATTAAAGTAAATAAAGATTGTAAATGCGGTGTGAATATAGGGGATTCTAATGATTTTATAATGAGTATAAAAAATAAACTTACTGGCATTTGAATTACTAAAAAAATAGTGTACATTTGCACTCTCTAAAAAAGAGATGTTTAATTATAAAAACGTAAACAATAACAAATTAGTATGCCAACTATACAACAATTAGTACGCAAAGGAAGAACCAGTAAAACTAAGAAGAGTAAATCGGTGGCTTTAGATTCAAGTCCTCAAAGAAGGGGAGTATGTACTCGTGTTTACACAACTACACCTAAAAAACCAAACTCAGCAATGAGAAAGGTTGCAAGGGTTAGGTTGACAAACGGTAACGAGGTAAATGCATATATTCCTGGAGAAGGACACAATCTACAAGAGCATTCGATAGTATTAGTTAGAGGAGGAAGAGTAAAGGATTTACCAGGAGTTAGATACCACATTGTACGTGGTGCATTAGATACTGCAGGTGTTGAGGGTAGAACTCAACGTCGATCTAAATACGGAACAAAACGTCCAAAGTAAATTTATTAAAACTTTTAATGTAAAGACATGAGAAAAAGAAGAGCGAAAAAAAGAATTCTTTTACCAGATCCAAAGTTTAATGATCAATTAGTTACACGTTTCGTGAACAACTTGATGTGGGATGGTAAAAAATCTACAGCTTTTAAAGTATTTTACGATGCGTTAGATATCGTTGAAGAAAAAAAACAAGACGAAGAAAAATCGGCTTTAGAAATTTGGAAAGATGCTTTAACAAACGTGATGCCTCAAGTAGAAGTACGTAGTCGTCGTGTTGGTGGAGCAACATTCCAAATTCCAATGCAAATTAGACCAGATCGTAAAATTTCTATGGCGATTAAATGGTTAATTTCTTACACAAGAAAACGTAACGAAAAAACAATGGCTCAAAAATTAGCAGCAGAGATTTTAGCTGCAGCTAAAGAAGAAGGTGCTGCTGTTAAGAAAAGAGTGGATGTTCACAAGATGGCTGAAGCTAATAAAGCATTCTCACATTTTAGATTTTAGTAGAAAATGGCAAGAGATTTAAGATTAACAAGAAATATTGGTATTGCTGCACATATTGATGCAGGGAAAACCACGACAACAGAACGTGTTTTATTTTACACGGGAGTTTCTCACAAAATTGGAGAAGTACATGATGGTGCTGCTACAATGGACTGGATGGAGCAAGAGCAAGAAAGAGGTATTACAATTACTTCTGCGGCTACAACCTGTACATGGCAGTTTCCTACTGAAAATGGAGAGCCAACAGCAGATGCTAAAGGGTACCATTTTAATATTATTGATACTCCAGGTCACGTTGATTTTACAGTAGAAGTGAATCGTTCATTAAGAGTACTTGATGGATTGGTTTTCTTGTTTAGTGCAGTTGATGGTGTTGAGCCTCAATCTGAAACTAACTGGAGATTAGCTGATAACTATAAAGTACCAAGAATTGGTTTCGTTAATAAAATGGACCGTCAAGGGTCTGATTTCTTAATGGTAAATCGTCAAGTAAAAGAAATGTTAGGTTCTAATGCAGTTCCTATTGTTCTTCCAATTGGTGAAGAAGGTGACTTTAAAGGAATTATTGACTTAGTTAAAAACAGAGCTATTGTTTGGCATGAAGAAAACAATGGAGCTACGTTTGATATTGTTGAAATTCCAGAAGAATTAAAAGAAGAAGCAAGAGAATATAGAGCTTTATTGATTGAAGAAGTAGCAAGTTACGACGAGAACTTGTTAGAAAAATTCATGGAAGATGAAGATTCTATTACTGAGGATGAAGTACATGCTGCTTTAAGAGCTGCAGTTATGGATATGGCAATCATACCTATGGTTTGTGGATCAGCATTTAAAAATAAAGGGGTTCAGTTCTTATTAGATGCTGTTTGTCGTTATTTGCCTTCACCTTTAGATAAAGAAGGTATTGTTGGAATAAATCCTGATACTGAAAAAGAAGAAATTCGTAAACCAGATGTAAAGGAGCCATTCGCTGCTTTAGCATTTAAAATTGCTACCGATCCTTTTGTAGGGCGTTTAGCATTCTTTAGAGTATATTCTGGACGTTTAGATGCAGGGTCTTATATCTTAAATAACCGTTCAGGTAAAAAAGAACGTATTTCAAGAATTTATCAAATGCATGCCAATAAACAAAATGCAATCGATTATATTGAAGCAGGAGATATTGGTGCAGCAGTTGGATTTAAAGATATTAGAACGGGTGATACTATGACTGATTTAAAACACCCTATTGTTTTAGAATCAATGGATTTTCCAGATCCAGTAATTGGTATTGCAGTAGAGCCTAAAACAAAGGTTGATGTTGAAAAATTAGGAATGGCTTTAGCTAAGTTGTCTGAAGAAGATCCAACTTTCCAAGTGAAAACGGATGAAGCTTCAGGGCAAACAATTATCTCAGGAATGGGCGAATTACACTTAGATATTATTGTTGATAGATTGAGACGTGAGTTTAAGGTTGAAGTGAACGAAGGTGAGCCTCAAGTAGAATATAAAGAAGCTTTAACTAAAACAGCAGAACACAGAGAGATTTRTAAAAAGCAATCTGGTGGTCGTGGTAAGTTTGGTGATATTTCATTCGAAATGGGGCCAGTTGATGAAGATTTTGAAGGTGTTGGATTACAATTTGTTGATAAAATTAAAGGGGGTCGTATTCCTAAGGAATTTATTCCATCAGTAGAAAAAGGATTTAAAATGGCGATGATGAATGGTCCTTTAGCCGGTTTCGAAATGGATACAATGAAGATTACACTTAGGGATGGTTCTTTCCACCCTGTGGATTCTGATGCACTTTCTTTCGAATTGGCGGCAAAAKTGGGTTACAAAGCAGCAGCGAAAGCGGCAGGTGCGGTAATCATGGAGCCAATTATGAAAATGGATGTAGTAACTCCTGAAGAAAACATGGGAGATATTGTTGGAGATTTGAATAGAAGAAGAGCTACAATCAACGCAATGGATGATAGAGCGGGAGCAAAAGTTGTAAAAGCAGATGTTCCGTTATCAGAAATGTTTGGATATGTAACTACACTAAGAACATTGTCTTCTGGTAGAGCTACATCAACAATGGAATTTTCGCACTACGCTAAAACGCCATCAAATGTATCTGAAGAAGTAATTGAAAAAGCAAAAGGATAATCTCTAAATATTAAACGATGAGTCAAAAAATCAGAATAAAATTAAAGTCTTACGATTACAATTTAGTAGATAAATCTGCTGAAAAAATTGTAAAAACAGTAAAGAGTACAGGTGCAGTTGTTAATGGTCCAATTCCATTGCCAACACACAAAAAGATTTTTACTGTGTTGCGTTCACCGCACGTAAATAAAAAATCTAGAGAACAATTTCAATTGTGTTCTTACAAAAGATTATTAGACATCTATAGTTCATCATCAAAAACGATTGATGCACTAATGAAGTTAGAACTTCCTAGTGGAGTTGAAGTAGAAATCAAAGTTTAGGTAGAAGACGTGATTCATCACGTCTTATCTAAGAATACATTCGATAGAAATATCGAAGCACATGTCCCGAGCAGTTGTCGAGGGAAAAACGGTAAAAAACATCAGGGTTGAAGTTTTTTTGACCCTGTTTTTTTGAATAATAAATGAGTATTAATAATAAATTAAATTAAAATGTCGAGGATGATGCTTAGGTGATTTTTCCAAGTGTGTGAAACAAACGTCATTGTTATAAAAAAAACAAAATATAAAAAA
>NVSL01000080.1 GCA_002401215.1 Flavobacteriaceae bacterium
TTTTATTTTAAAGAAAAAACAGGTCTTAATTTCCATGTCAAGCTTAGATTTTTCTTTTATCATGGATACAAATATATAAAAATATACTATGCGCGCATAGTAAAATAAAAATATTTTTTCCTTTTGATTTTTGAATAGGAATACTTTATGAATTCTGTATCTTTGAAAAAACAAACTTAAAGCTGAATGAGTAATTTATTAGTAGCTGAAAATATTGTCAAGAAATATGGCGATTATACGGCGTTAAATAATGTAACAATAAAAGTTCCTGAAGCGAGTATATTTGGATTGCTAGGTCCGAATGGCGCAGGGAAAACATCTTTAATTCGGATTATAAATCAGATAATAATGCCTGATAGTGGTTCGATTTTATTGGATGGAAAACCCTTAGCTCCGAATGATATCAGTCATATTGGGTATTTGCCAGAAGAGCGTGGACTTTATAAAAGCATGAAAGTTGGCGAGCAGGCTTTGTATTTGGCGCAGCTAAAAGGAATGACAAGATATGATGCCAAAAGGCGGCTTGCGTATTGGTTTGATAAATTCGATATTAGAGATTGGTGGGGTAAAAAAGTTCAGGAGCTTTCTAAAGGGATGGCTCAAAAAGTACAGTTTATTGTAACAGTGATGCACCAACCAAAATTATTAATTTTTGATGAACCTTTTAGCGGTTTTGATCCTATCAATGCAGACTTAATTAAAGATGAAATTTTAAAATTGAGAGATGATGGAGCTACAGTAATTTTTTCTACGCATCGTATGGAATCGGTCGAAGAAATGTGTGAGTATATTGCTTTGATAGATAAATCGAACAAAATTTTGGATGGTAAATTGAGTGACATCAAAGAGATTTTAAGTCAAACACTTTTGAAATAGAAATGTATTCCATCAAAAATAAATTTTTACTAAATGAACTGTCAGCGAATTTTGACATACTATCATCAAGTTTTGGCTCAGAAAATAATGATGCTTGTTTACAGGTAAAGTTGAAAGACGCCAATGATTCTAATGATTTAATTCAATATTTGGCAAGCCAAGGAACAATTTCAAAGTTCAGTGAGATGATACCGAATGCCAATGAGATTTTTATAAAAGCCATTAAACAAAACGCGAATAATGAATAAACTAAAACTTATAATTAAGCGCGAATTTTTGTCAAAGGTTCGCAATAAAACCTTTTTGGTAATGACAATTCTCAGTCCACTTATGGTTGTTGGATTAGGCGCATTGGTTGGTTATTTGAGTCAAATGAATCAAGATAGTATTAAAATTATCGGCTATGTTGATGATTCGAAACTATTAACTAAAGAAGATATTTCAAAATCAAAAACAATTGAATACAAGAATTTATCAGATGTTGATATTGTCATTGCAAAATCGCAAGTAGAGCATGGAGATTACTATGGATTTCTATATGTTCCTAAAAAAGATAGCATTGTAGATTTAGCATCAAACATAGAGTTTTACTCAAAAGACCCACCTGGTTTACAGGTGATTTCAGAAATTGAGGTGATGGTAGAAAACAGACTCAATCATATTAGACTTGAAAAACAAGGGATAGATGCCGAAGTTTTGGATGCTGCAAAAATAAATTCGAACATAAAAATATTGAGTTTTTCTGGCGAGAAATCATCCAAATTAATTCGTGGAGTAAAAATCGCAATCGGATTATCAGCAGGATATTTAATTATGATGTTCATCATTATTTATGGTGCTATGGTGATGCGAAGTGTGATTGAAGAAAAAACAAGTCGTATTATAGAAGTGATCATTTCATCCGTAAAACCATTTCAATTAATGATGGGTAAAATTATTGGGACAGCGCTGGCGGGTTTGTTGCAATTTTCAATTTGGGGTGTTATTTTGCTGATATTAAGTATTGTAGCTACTACTATTTTTGGTGCTGATGTTACTCCGATGGCTGCAGGAAGTTTACCAATTCAAGAAGTAAGTATTTTAGATACTGTTGCAAAAACCGAAACTCAAATCATTATTGAAGAATTATTACGGATGCCATTACTCCCTTTATTCTTCGCATTTATCACCTATTTTTTAGGAGGATATTTATTGTATAGCGCCTTATATGCGGCAATCGGAGCAGCTGTTGACAACGAAACTGACACGCAGCAATTTATGCTTCCTGTAATTATTCCTTTAATTTTAGGGGTGTATATTGGGTTTGCATCTGTGGTAAATGAACCACACGGAACCTTAGCGACCGTTTTTTCGATGATTCCGTTTACATCGCCAATTGTTATGTTGATGCGAATTCCGTTTGGCGTGCCTTGGTGGCAAATCACAATTTCTTTGCTATTGCTAATTGGGACTTTTATTTTGATGGTATGGTTTGCTGCAAAAATATATAGAATCGGAATTTTAATGTACGGTAAAAAACCTACCTATAAAGATCTTTATAAGTGGTTGAAATATTGATGCGATGGATAAATTGAAAGAAATATTAAATTTACATATTGAGTTTACTGATACGTTTGGGATTTCGGTTAAAGGAGTTTTGATAGTTATTGTAGCACTTATTTTAGCGTCGTATATATTAAAATTTTCTAGAAAAATAATTACAAAAAAATTACCTCAAGAAGATAAATATAAATTTATTCCATTGTTTAATTATGTAAGGTGGCTTGTTTTTGTAGTGATTTTTTTAATTGTGTTAAACAACTCAGGAGTAGATTTAACAGCCATATTAGCAGCATCAACAGTCTTGTTGATAGGGGTTGGTTTAGCCTTACAAACCTTGTTTCAAGACATCATTTCCGGAATTTTTATTATAATTGATCAAACGGTACATGTAGGCGATATAATTGAGTTAGATGGTAAAGTTGGGCGCGTGGATAAAATTAATTTACGAACCACAAGAGCTGTTACAATTGACAATAAAGTGATTGTGATTCCCAATCATTTATACTTAACAAATAGTTTGTATAATTGGACTGAAAATGGTGTGAATACTCGAGAGAATATTGAAGTTGGAGTTGCCTATGGTAGTAACACCCAGTTAGTAAAAGATATTTTGATAGCCGTTGCAAATGCACACCCAAGAGTTTTGAATGAACCAGTGCCAATGGTTTTATTTACCGATTTTGCCGATAGTGCTTTAATGTTTAAGTTGATTTTTTCTATAAATAATAGTTTCGAAGCAGCGATACCAAAAAGTGATATTCGTTTTGAGATAGATCGAAAATTCAGAGAGAATAATATTCAAATTCCGTTTCCGCAAAGAGACATCCACATTATCCAAAAGTAGCTACATGATTCATCATGTAGAAAGAACAGTATGATTCATCATGTGTCAAAAAAGTAAGAGATATTTATGTTATTCAAAAATGGATACATGATTCATCACRWATAAAAAAATAAAAACAAATGCCAAAAATATTAATCATAGAAGACGAAGCAGCAATTAGAAGAGTCCTTGTAAAAATTATTTCAGAAGAGAATGCCAGTTATCAAGTTGATGAAGCAGAGGATGGTTTGGTGGGACTCGAAAAAATAATGAAAGAGGATTTTGATTTGGTTTTGTGTGATATTAAAATGCCAAAAATGGATGGTGTTGAGGTCTTAGAAAAAATTAAAAAGATAAAACCAGAGATTCCTGTAGTCATGATTTCTGGTCATGGCGATTTGGATACTGCCGTTAATACCATGCGATTGGGAGCTTTTGATTACATCTCTAAACCACCAGATTTAAACCGATTGTTAAATACGGTTCGCAATGCTTTGGTAAAAAAAGAATTGGTGGTAGAGAACAAACGTCTCAAGAAAAAAGTATCTAAAAAATATGAGATGATTGGTGAGAGTGATGCGATTACTCACATCAAAGAGATGATTGAAAAAGTGGCAATTACCGATGCAAGAGTTTTAATAACGGGCCCCAACGGAACAGGAAAAGAATTGGTTGCACATTGGTTACACGAAAAAAGTAGTCGTTCAAAAGCTCCGTTGATTGAGGTGAATTGTGCTGCGATTCCATCAGAATTGATAGAAAGCGAATTGTTTGGTCACGTAAAAGGATCGTTTACCGGAGCCAATAAAGACCGCGCAGGAAAGTTTGAAGCTGCCAATGGTGGTACCATTTTTTTAGATGAAATTGGCGATATGAGTCTGTCGGCTCAGGCAAAAGTATTACGTGCTTTACAAGAAAGTAAAATCAGTAGAGTGGGGAGTGATAGGGATATTAAGGTGGATGTGCGTATCGTAGCGGCAACCAATAAAAACCTAAAACAAGAAATTGCTGATGGCAAATTTAGAGAAGATTTATACCACAGGTTGGCGGTGATTTTAATTGAAGTTCCGGAGTTGAATGATAGGCGTGATGACATTCCGTTATTGATAAATTTCTTTGCAAACCAGATTGCAAAAGAACAAGGAGTTGCTATAAAAACCTTTTCTAATGATGCTATTGACCTCTTACAAAAGTATGATTGGACAGGGAATATAMGWGARYTKMGRAATGTAGTTGARCGRCTWATTATTTTRGGMGAAMARGAARTYWSWRARARTGATGTMAAATTRTTTGCRWSWAAATAARATWRRAWKYRAWRGRTWAYMWMRMTKKWTWWWTRTAMWSTWRWKAKTWAAATATTTTTAAAAAATTCAGTAACCAAAGAAGTCGTTTCTGATGCCGAAAAACAGTTAAAAAAATTGCAAAAAAAAATAAGTAAATTACAAGATACGATGTATGCTCATGGTAAGTATAGTATGTTAGTTTGCTTACAAGGGATGGATACTTCAGGTAAGGATAGTTTGATTAGAGAAGTGTTTAAAAATGTAAATGCACGAGGTGTAGAGGTGCATAGTTTTAAAGTACCTACAGAAAAAGAATTGAAGCAAGACTTTATGTGGCGTCATTATTTAGTGCTTCCGGGAAGAGGTAAAATAGGTGTGTTTAATCGTACATATTATGAAAACGTGTTGGTAACACGTGTGCATCCATCTTATATTTTAGGAGAAAATATTCCGTCAATTWRAAKCSTSSRWSSKMTAGWKGWWRYWYWWTAYYAYWATARMMWRRARSCCATAAATAATTTTGAAAAACATATTTCAGATAATGGAACAATAGTATTAAAATTCTTTTTAAATTTATCAAAAAGCGAGCAAAAATACCGTTTGCTAAGAAGGTTAAATATTCCTGAAAAGAATTGGAAATTTTCTTCGGGAGATTTAAAAGAACGAAAGTTATGGGATAAATATCAGTTTTGTTATGAAGATGCTATTAACAGAACGTCTAAAGAGCATGCACCTTGGTATATTGTTCCTGCCGATGATAAGCCGACAGCAAGGTTAATTGTAGCAAAAACAATTTATGAAACGCTAAAATCATATAAAGATATTAAAGAACCAACCTTATCTGCAAAAGATGAAGCTGAATTGCAAAATTTTAAAAAGGAGTTAAATCAAGAGTGATTTCTATTGATTTAACTAGAGAACAAACTAAGAAGTTTTATAAAAATTAACAAAAACCTAACAGATATAATTCTTAATTTTATAACGAATATAAATTTATACAATGACAACACTAAACCTCAAAAAACCCATCGTGTTTTTTGATCTTGAAACAACAGGAATCAATATTGCAAATGACAGAATTGTTGAAATATCAATCTTAAAAATTTTGCCAAACGGAAATAAAGAAAGTAAAACCTGGTTGGTAAATCCAGAAATGGAAATTCCGAAAGAAGCAGCAGATATCCACGGAATTACCAATGAAAGAGTGGTTACAGAACCAATATTTAAAGAATTGGCAACACAAGTAAGTGAGATGATTAAGGGCTGTGATTTGGCTGGATTTAATTCTAACAGATTCGATATACCCTTGTTGGCCGAAGAAATGTTACGCGCCGAGGTTGACTTTGATATGAAGAACAGAGTTGCGGTTGATGTACAAGTCATATTCCATAAAAAGGAACAACGAACTTTGGGTGCAGGCTATAAATTTTATTGTGATAAAGAGTTGGAAAATGCACATTCAGCAGAGGCAGATACCTTAGCGACTTATGAAATTTTGTTAGCTCAGTTAGAAAAATACGACGATTTAGAAAACGATATTATTTCGTTGAGTGAATATTCAACACATAATAAACGTGCTGATTTTGCTGGCTTTATTATGTTTGATGAAGAGGGTGATGAAATTTTTACTTTCGGTAAATACAAAAAGAAAAAGGTAGTTGATATCTTAGAAAAAGACCAAGGTTATTACGGATGGATCCAAAGATCTGATTTTCCGTTGTACACCAAAAAAGTATTGACTGCCATTAAATTGCGTAGTTTTAATAATAAGTTGTCTTAATAGAAATTTATTCTGCAAAGTTTCAAAAACCTTGTAGGAATAAACTTCTCGATACAATTTGTTAACACTTTGTGTTATCAAAATTACTCGAAGTGACGACAGCCTATATCAATCGTCAGTTCGAGTGATTTTTCGAAGTAAAACGGAGAAAAATTGTATCGAGAACAATTAAAAAAAACAAACAAAATGATAGTACCATTTAACACCTTACCCACAGAAGCACGTGTTTGGATTTACCAAGCAAATCGTGAGTTGACCGAAACTGAAATCGAAGAAATATCAAAAAAAGCAGAAGTTTTTATTGAATCTTGGACGCGTCACGGAGAAGATTTAAAAGCATCCTATGAGATAAAATACAACCAGTTTTTGGTGTTGGCAGTTGACGAAAGTTTTAACGATGTTTCGGGTTGTTCTATAGATTCTTCTGTACGATTTATAAAATCGACAGAGCAAAGTTTTGGCATCGATTTGATGAATAAATTAAACATCGCATTTAAAATTGGTGAGAATATCAACACGGTTTCTTTGTCGGCATTTCAGCAATATATCAAAGAAGAAAAAATTGATGGCGACACGATTGTCTTTAATAATATGGTGCAATCGGTAGGAGAGTATCAAACAAATTGGGAGGTTCCGGCAAACCAAAGTTGGCACCAACGCTTTATTCCTGTTGCCAAATAGTCCGACTTGATGTTGAAAAAAATTGCGCTCTTTTTATTGACTTTTGTTGCGTTGAATTCATTTTCGCAAACAGATCCATTATTGACTGATGATGTTGAATCCCAAGAAAAATGGGTGGATAGCATCATGAGTTCGATGACCATAGATGAAAAAATAGGGCAATTATTTATGGTAGCAGCCTATTCTAATAAAGACGAAAAGCACGAGCAATTTATTGTTGACATGATTGAGAAATATCATATTGGTTCTTTGATTTTTTTTCAAGATCAGCCTATAAAACAAGCAGAACTTACTAATAAATACCAAGCACTTTCGAAGACTAAATTGTTGATTGGAATTGACGGAGAATGGGGTTTAAACATGCGCCTTAAAGACACCTATCGCTATCCTTGGAATATGACTTTGGGTGCGATTCAAGACAATATGTTGATTCAAGAATTTGGGAAACAAGTTGGGAAACATTGTAAGCGAATGGGAATTCACATGAATTTTGCACCGGTGGTGGATGTGAATACGAATCCTGAAAATCCGATTATTGGAAACCGTTCTTTTGGTGAAAATCAAGTAAATGTTGCTAATAAATCCATCGCATTTATAAAAGGAATTCAGAGTGAAAATATCATCGCTACGGCAAAACATTTTCCGGGTCATGGAGATACCGCAACTGATTCTCATAAAACATTGCCTTCTTTAGATTTTGATTTAGAGCGATTAGAAACAGTGGAATTATATCCATACAAACAACTTTTTAAAACTGGATTGACCGGAGTGATGGTGGCACATTTGAGTATCCCGAGTTTGGAACCGAATACTAGTTTACCTTCCTCTTTATCAAAAAATATTGTGACAGATTTGTTGCAAGATAAAATGGGTTTTCAAGGATTGATTGTTTCGGATGCGTTGAATATGAAAGGCTCCGCAAACTTTGCATCATCAGCTAACGTGAATTTAGCAGCGATTTTAGCGGGTAATGATTTACTAGATGTTCCCTTAGACATCCCCGGAACTTTTGAGCTTTTTAAGAAGGCTTTAGAAACAGGAGAATTAACAGAAGAGCGTTTAGATACATCAGTTAAAAAAATATTGAAGACAAAATATTGGGTTGGTCTTAATAATTACGAACCAATTAAAACAGATAGTTTGTTGATGGATATCAACACTGTTGAAAATGAATTATTGCATAGAGCTTTGGTTGAGAATTCGATTACTTTAATCAAAAATACTCAGGAAATTTTTCCCGTCCGGAATTTAGAAAAGCAAAAGATTGCTTATGTAAAGTTGGGAGATAGCGGAGCAGATGATTTTGTAACAACACTTCAAAAATACACACAGGTTGATGTTGTTGCTTCAGAAAAATTAGATGGATTGATGGCGAAATTGGCGAATTATAATTTGGTGATTGTTGGTTTTCATAAGTCGAATAAAAATCCGTGGAAGTCTTATAAATTTACCAATAGAGAATTGGTTTGGTTGCAAGAAATTTCGAGAAGTCACACAGTAATATTGGATGTTTTTACGAGTCCGTATAGTTTGTTGCAACTCAAATCATTTAAAAATATTGATGGGGTTTTGGTGTCTTATCAAAACAGCAAATTATCACAAGAAATCTCTGCTCAAATGATTTTTGGTTCGTTGACTGCCAAAGGAAAGTTACCGGTGTCAATTGGTAAGGTATATTCAGAAGGCTTCGGAATGAACTCTTCAAGATTGATGCGCTTGGGGTATTCTATCCCTGAAGATGTTGGATTATCATCTGAAAAATTGAAAAGAATTGACTCTATTTTTAAAGTTGTAATGYTAGATTCTATGGCTCCAGGAGGTCAAGTTTTGGTAGCGAGATATGGCAAAGTTGTGTATCATAAAAGTTATGGGCATCACACTTATGAAAAGAAAGATTCTGTGCAAATAACAGATATCTATGACTTGGCATCCTTGACAAAAATATTAGGTGGGTTACCTATGATTATGAAAAGTTATGAAGATGGATTGTTTCGGTTGGATGATAATTTAGGGAGTGTCATGCCGTTTTTAAAAGGGTCTAACAAAGACACCATCAGTCTTAGAAAAACATTGTCGCATTACGGGCAATTGATTCCGTGGATACCCTATTATGTTGAGACCTTAGATTCGGTGACTAATAAACCGATGACTGATTTATATCGATCAAAAAAATCAAAAGAGTTTAGTATAAAAGTATCTCAAGATTTGTATTTGAAAAATACATTTACGGATACTATTTACAAACGTATTGCAGATTCTGATTTACGAGAAAAACCAGGATACAGATATAGTGGACTCATTTTTTACTTGTTCAAAAGATATTTTAAAGATACGTATGGACAAGAAATGGATGTCTTAGATTTTGAGAAATTTTATGCTCCATTGGGAGCCACAACTTTGGGATATAATCCTCTAAAACGATTTGATAAGTCGCGAATTGTACCATCAGAAGTGGATGAATATTATCGCCATACTACTTTGCAAGGTGATGTTCATGACATGGGAGCTGCTATGTTTAATGGTGTTAGCGGTAATGCAGGTTTGTTTGGAAACTCGAACGATATTGCTAAAATGATGCAGTTCTATCTGCAAAAAGGATATTACGGAGGTGAGCGAATCCTAAAAACAGCAACCTTAGATACTTTTACAAAACGTTATTATTTAGAAGAGGATGTGCGCAGAGGTTTGGGCTTTGACAAGCCACAACTAGACCCCGATATTGATGCCACTTGTGGCTGTGTTTCAGACAAAAGTTTTGGTCACAGCGGATTTACAGGTACCTATGCTTGGGCAGATCCTGAGACGCAAATTGTATATGTGTTTTTGTCGAATCGCGTATATCCAACCATGGATAATAATAAATTAGGGAAAGAAAATATCCGTACCAAAGTGCAGCAATTAATTGTTGATGCAATTGTAGATTAGATCTGATTTGCATTTTTTTTAAGCTAAAAAATAAATTATAAAAAATAAAACCTACAAGGTTTCAAAAACCTTGCAAGAAAAATAATCGTGATATTTTCACTCAATTCTAAACTCAACAGAAATAAAATTTAAGCAGATTTGTTGCCGTCTTCAATATCCATATAAGTGATTGTAACTTTTTTACCAGCTTCTAAAACAGCAGCAACTTTTGGATAAAAATCCTTATAAGCATCCACACTAGAACCTCCTGTAAAGTTAGCGCCACAGACAGAATCGTTAACTAACAAGCATCCTTTGGTGTGTTCGTCAGTATTGCCTGTATGAATTAAAATATACTGAAAAGAGAGCTCGTTATTTTCGAGTTTCCAATTCGGGGCATTATAAATAGCCAACATTCCTTTGTGCATTGACGGATATTTTCCGATATAACGGTCGTGGAATTTCCCTTCGTTTCTAAAGTCAACATCATAGGTTCCGTTAGGTACTCTGGTTTCTCCAGCAAGTTTTATAGCTCTTTCTTTCGTCTTCTACGGTAAAACATTCAAAGACGCCGTTGATATATAATACCAAATTAGTTAATAAATGCCGTATTGAAAGCTTTTAAATAATGATGATTACTAGTTATTGATTTTATAGTTTCATTTTCCATTTGATTTACCA
>NVSL01000081.1 GCA_002401215.1 Flavobacteriaceae bacterium
TGATGGAAGCTTATTTTTTGATTATGTAAAAAACTGTGAAGTGCATCCTACAAGAAATGAAAAAGAATTACCAGCTGCTTTAATGGCGATGTTAAAAGAACATCCGAATAGTGTAAAAGGAATTCCACTTTCTGAACATGTACCCGATTTAACATCAAAAGAAGACATCGCGATTTTAAAAGATTGGGTAAAAGATATTGATTTGAGTGATTGGTAAAAAAGAAAAATCACCTCGTCATAGCACGAGATGATTTTTACTAACCAACTAAAAATAAATTAAAGTCTAGGGGTTGGGGACGTTTTAGTTTTTTTCAAATACCACTTTCTTTTCTATTAAACCATTATCGCTATAATCAACCAATTCGATTCTGATGTTTGTTATTTCTATGATTCTCCAACGGTTATTTAATTCGTAAAAAATATCGTGATCCATAAAATTCAAAGCTAATTTTAATTGTCCGTCATCATTTCTAAATGACATCCAAGAACCACCAAAATCTGATCCGTTACCGGTTACATGTACACGTCTAGATTCTAAAAAGTCTAAAATATAATCGTTAAAATTTGTGGTCATATCTACTGAATCTTCTTCAAAATATGCAACCCCCCAAGTTCCGTCAATCAACGCTTCATTGATAAAAACAATAGCATCATCAGCATCTGGGCAAACTTTTTCGAGTTCCATTTCGCTGTTTTGATTTTCTAACTCTATCTTATCATTTTCTAATTCGGTAATTAACCAGCTTAGATTTAGGTTCGGGCGACCATCAAAAGTCATTTGTAATGCAAATCCAGAACCTGCTTCAACAATTTCCCAAGTACCTGTTACAAACTCACCGTTGATTCTTAGTTTTACAACCCCATCATCTTCAAATTTTAAAGGAGTACCTATGTATTGATCTTCATAGTGAATGTCATTTATTTCTAACTCAGCTATTCTCCAAAAACACTCTTTTAAGATATTTTCAATTCTAGCAATTGTTTGATCAAAATCAATATCACAATTTTTTCTTAGGATGATGCGATTGCCATTTTCATTCTGTAGTTTAATTTTATCATCTTCTAGTTCTGATACATACCAATTTAAGGTAAAGTCGTTAAGACCTTCTACATTTAGTGTAAGTACAACTCCGTTGTCAGATTCACTTGTCTCCCAAAGACCTTTAACAATAACTCCATTTCTTTTTTTAATTTTTAAAGAATCGTTTGCTTCAAATAGTAATACATAATCTCTATAGGTATCAGAAACACTGTCATTATCTCTTTCCATGGCATGTACAACCCAAGGACAAGTCACTAATAATTGATTTAATTCTTCTAAGTCAAAGTCATCATCTCCATAATCATTATCATCATCTTCATCACAAAAATCAACAGCAGAATTTAAAATATCTTCTAATTCTTGAACGCTATTTGCAGTTGTTTCTGTACCGTCAGAAAAAATCAATGTTACAGGAAAGTTTAATGCGATGATATCGTTTTCATCAATGTCATGGATAAAATTATACATATCTTCATCATTATTGATAGTAACTGTGCTGATGATATTATCATTTGTATCAAAAACAGAGTAGGTTAAAGGATAAACAAAATCGACACATTCAATATCATCATCTGCTTCATTTTCTCCACCACAAGTATCAATAAAAGTTTGTAATTGATCTTGATTTTCAATTACAATCTCATCATAATTACTCAATACGATAGTAATTGGGAAAACAATATTTAAAGAATCATCATCATCATCTAGCTGATCAAAAATGGCTTCGATTACATCAAAATCTTCTTCAGAATCTACAGTAATTTCCAATCCATTTACAAAAACGGTTACGGGTAATTGAATATTCATACAACTTGCACCGTCAATAATATTGTCGTAAGATCCATCTCTGGTTGCAGTTTGTTGAATTAAATTTGCAACTACAGAATTTGCAACAATTGCTTCTTGTGGATTGTCTTGTGCAATTTGGATTCCTTCTTCTTGACAAGAATTAAAAATTAAACCCATGAATAGGAAAGGAATAATTAAAAGTTTTTTCATCGTTTTCATAATAAGTAATTTAAATTATTGTGGGTTTACACAAATAAAACAACTCAGTTGTAAAAATCCCTACTCTTAAATTAAAAAAAATTATATTTGACTTTCTTTTACAACGCTAATGACAAAAAAACTCCACGATACAATTTGCGAAGAACGTTTGTTTTCTTCAATTTTTGAAAAGTATTCTAAATCGCTTCACGATTTTTTATATTATAAATATGGGAAACAAATAAATACGGAAGACAATGTGCAGGAGGCATTTATAAAGTTGTGGGATAAATGTAAGGATGTGACTATTGATAAGGCCAAGAGTTTTTTGTTTACCGTTGCTAATAATTCTGTACTAAATGCTTTAAAGCATGAAAAGGTAAAATTGAATTATCAAAAAATAAAACCAAAAGAACATACCAATGTTACTCCAGAATTTTTGATGGAAGAGGAGGAGTACATGCAAAAATACCAAAGAGCCTTATCAAATTTAACCGATGGGCAGCGAGAAGCTTTTTTATTAAATAGGATAGAAGGCAAGCGACATAAAGAAATAGCAGAGTTTTTAGGAATTTCAGTTAAAGGAGTAGAAAAAAGATTATATGGAGCGTTGAAAAGTTTGCGTAAAGAAATTGAAGGAATCTGATTTAGTTCTCAGTTGACAGTTGTAGTTTTCAGTTGTTTCGAAATTGGAATTTGTTTTTTGGAGCTTGCAATTTTAAGAGTAGGGATTTTTACAACTGAGTTGTTTTATACATAAGGGAGAATATTATGAAGAAAGAAATATTAATAAAAAAATGGTTAGATAACGAGTTAACTGCTGATGAACTTAAGCAATTTCAGCGGTTAGAAGAGTATGACTCTTATGTAAAGTTATCAGAAAAAGCACCACTTTTTAAGGCACCTGAATTTAATAGTTCGGATGCCTATAAAAAGTTACAACCAATTATTGACGAAAAAAGAGGCTCGAAAAGCAACAAAGAATTGTACAAAATAATCGCTCAAATGGCAGCTGCATTTATCATCGGATTTACCTTGGTAAGCGTATTTTTCTCAAAAGACTTGACAACAATTGAAACGATGGCAAGCGAAAAAACCACCGTTACCTTGCCAGATAATTCTACGGCACAACTAAATTCGAAATCCGAAATTAGCTATAGCGAAAAAAAATGGGACAAGAAAAGAACCGTTAATTTAAAGGGTGAAGCTTATTTTAAAGTTGCCAAAGGTTCTAAATTTGATGTAAAAACTACTGCCGGAATTGTATCTGTTCACGGAACACAATTCAATGTAAAAAACAGAAAAAATTATTTCGAAGTTAAATGTTTTGAAGGCTTGGTTGGAGTTGAAATTGATGGTGATATCACCATGCTACCAGTTGGGAATACCCTGCGAGTTGTAAACGGAAAGCTCATAAAAAGCACTACAGATTTAACCGCTCCAAATTGGATTGCTAACGAAAGTAGTTTTAAATCTGTGCCGTTGTCAGAGGTGTTTGCAGAGTTTGAACGTCAATATAATGTTAAAATTTCTACGGAATTTAATACCGAGATTTTATTTACAGGAATGTTTGTTCATGATGATAAACAAGTCGCTTTAAAATCAATTACGATTCCGTTTGATTTAGAATATACAATCACGAATACTAAAATTATCCTTACTGAGATTGAGTAGAAAAAAAGGAATTATCATTTGTTTGTTATTTCTTTTTTCTCTTAGTTTTTATGCACAGGTTAAAAAAGAAACGCAGACACTTAGTGCCGTAATTGTACAAATTGAACAAGAATTTGAGTGTAGTTTTTCGTATGCCGATGAAAATATTGAGGGCATTTCAATTGCAATTCCTTCAAGTTTAACAACTCTTTCAGAGCTAATTAATTTCTTGCAAGACAATACGCCGCTTAATTTTATTTTGTTAGATGACAAGCATATTGTAATCAGCGAAAAAAAGAATACCATCAATATTTGTGGCTATTTAATGGATATTGATACCGGTGAATCCATACAAAATGTCGCAATTCGTTCTACAGATAAAAGTGTAATTTCAGATGTAAATGGTTATTTTGAGTTGGAAGATGTTCCCACAAATCAATTGATTTCTATGCAGCATATTGGTTATAAAACAGTCCGATTTGTGGCGCAGAAATTCACCGATAAAAATTGCAATAGTCATTATTTAGTGCCAAATATAGAGCAGATTAGAGAGATTGTAATTCACAATTATTTGGCAAAAGGAATCCGGAAAACAACCACGGGTAGCTTTGATATTAATTACACAAATTTTGGTATTCTCCCGGGGTTGATAGAGTCTGATGTATTGCAAACTATCCAAGCGCTTCCTGGTATTCAGAGTGTTGATGAAACCGTTTCGAATATCAATATTAGAGGAGGCTCTCATGCCGAAAATTTGTTTTTATGGGATGGAATTAAAATGTATCAATCGGGTCACTTTTTCGGATTGATTTCGGCATTCAATCCATACCTAACAAAGAATGCAACTTTGATTAAAAATGGAACAGATGCCAATTATACCGATGGCGTTTCTGGGTCGATTTTAATGGCGACAGATACTGAATTGAATCATCAATTTAAAGCAGAAATAGGTGTCAATTTAATCAATGCCGATGTGTTGGTTGATGTACCGATTGGCAAAAAATCATCAGTGCAATTGTCTGCTAGAGGTTCAATTAATGAATTGTGGAAAACCCCTACCTATAAACAATATTTCGAAAAAGCATTCCAGAATACTGAGGTGATTGATGGTTCGGGTGATATGATAAATTCTGAAGATGAGTTTTCTTTTTATGACATCAATGTTCGGTGGTTGTATCAAATTTCTGAAGTAGATAAAGTGCGTGTGAATTTTTTAAATTTTAGCAACAATCTTAGTTTTCAAGAAAATGCTTTTGTCAACGGAACAGAAGAAATTAAGGAGAGTAGCGCCCAACAAAATAATTTGGCAGGAAGTGTTYTTTATGAACGTATTTGGTCTGATAGATTCTCTACAGAATTGCAATTTTACATCACAAAATATTTATTAAAATCTACCAATTTTGATATTTTAAATAATCAAAGATTGATTCAACAAAATGAAGTTTTAGAAGGCTCGGTAAAGTTAGAATCAAAATTTATATTGACGGATAAATTGACTTGGTATAACGGTTATCAATATTTTGAAACAGGAATAACCAACATTCAAGATGTTGACAATCCCTTATTTTATAGTAAAACCAAAGAGGTTATTCGGTCACATGGGTTGTCATCACAGGTAGGCTATCAATCAAAAAATAAAGGCACCAATGTTAGAGTGGGGCTCCGATTTAATTATATCGAAAAGTTTGGTGAATTTTTGTTAGAGCCTCGATTTAGTTTTAGTCAGCAGTTTTTAAAGAATTTTACATTAGAGTTTTTGGGTGAAATTAAACATCAAACTTCTACGCAAATTATCGATTTTCAAGAGGATTTTTTAGGAGTAGAAAACCGTCGTTGGATATTATCAAACAACAAAGATATTCCGATTGTAAAAAGTCAACAAGTTTCTGTTGGATTGCATTATCACAAAAAAGGATGGTTGTTAAGCGCTGAAGGGTATTACAAAAAAGTAGATGGAATTACCTCTAAAAGTCAAGGCTTTCAAAACCAATATCAATATGTAAAAACCATTGGAAGTTACTCTGTTTTTGGCGCTGATTTTTTAGTGAACAAAAGATTTGAAAAATTGAATACCTGGTTAAGTTATAGCTATGTAGACAATCAATATACTTTTGACGAATTGGCAGAAATCACATTTCTAAACAATGTTGATATTACACATTCGCTTTCTTTTGCAAGTTCATATGCAATCAAAAAATTTAATGTTTCGGCGGGACTTAATTGGCATTCTGGAAAGCCTACTACAGAACCTGTTGAGGGGAATGAAATTGTTGGAGGATCGATAAATTACCAAGCAGCAAATAGTAGCCGATTGGATGATTATATGAGGGTTGATGCCTCAGCAGAATACAGTTTTGACTTTGGTAATAAGCATAAAATTACAGCAGGAGTTTCGGTTTGGAATCTTCTAAACACCAAAAATATAATAAATAAATACTACCGAGTTTCTGATACACATACTGTTGATGAAGTGTCTCAAAACTCCTTGGGATTGACTCCGAATGTAAGTGTGCGACTCATTTTTTGACTCTGCTGTCATTCCTGCGAAGGCAGGAATCTATGCTGAATTAATTTTGGATTCCTGCCTTCGCAGGAATGACAATTTATTTATTCAAAAACAATCTTATTCAAATTCTGATTTCAAAATCTCAATAATTAAAGTGATTTTTGTTGTTACGGAAATCTTTCCGGTAAGGTTTTGAAAACAGTGTAGGTGTTATAGTAATTATTATATTTTCTTCGTCACTTCGAGTAATTTGGTACTGCCTTAGCAGAATCAAATTGTATCGATAAGCAGTAAAAGATAATTTATCAAATAGAATCTTTCTCTCTTAAAATCCCCATCTCAATCGTTTTTTTAACAGCCACAGCATCCGTTACCACAAAAGGTTTAGGCATCATATTCTCTGCCCTTTTGTTGATAGAAAATTGTGGATGACTTAATAAATCATACGAATATTCTATCACCGTAAAATTGATTTTTTTATCTTTTAAAACAGTATAAGTAACTTCCAAACTATCTCTATCCGAAACATAAAATCGTACCAATTCATTGCTTTTTATTTTTTGTGAGGCATCCAGTTTTTTACCACTTTTCGGTAAATGCTGCCCGTTAAAAGAAATAGATTTAAAAGAAGTACCGTCACCTGCATACAAACTGATTTGGTTTACAATTCGTTGTGGAATAATTTTGAATGTCACATGTTTTTCATTTCCAATTATAGTATCTTTTACCAATTCAGTTTTAAAAATCGGAATCTCTTTTTTAGGAGCTTCAGAGGCAAAAGTATATCCGCTGCTGTATTTACTTCCAGAGGCATTGCCAATATATTTTGATGCTTCTTCAGGATTTTCTCCTAAATATCCTGCGGTCCAATCATCACTTATTTTATCATAAGTTGCCCAATAGGATTTTCCTTTATCTGAATCTTGATAATAAACTAAACTGTTTGGTTTTTGTCTCTTTGATGTAAAATTACTGGTGATATGTGCTTTTACCAAAAATGCGATTGCCACAACAAAAAAGAAAATTGCGAGAGGTCTTTTCATTTTATAAAATCCAAATACGGGCAATAATAATCCAAATAATAATACCGTAAAAACGGTACTTGCTACCATCATTTTTAATCCTAATCCCACAGGGAAAAATTGTATGTGTGGTGCAAATAAGAAAATTGCAGGAGTTGCTAATAATGTCATCAAAAATAAATTTGGATGATTTTCACCTCGATTTCCACGTCTTTCTTTTAGGATTAAAATCCAAAGAGAAAACAATCCAAAAAATACTGGGATGATGAAAAATGCAGCTCCTTTTAAATAAAGTGTTACCAAAATATTGATGAGTAACCAAAAGAAAAGTGGAGCGACAAACAAACTTGCAACATTCGTGTTTTTTGCGAATTTGTAATAAATGCCAAAAATAATATTGAGTGATATTAAAACAAAAAACCAAATATAATCATGTCCGTTATAAGTAAATCCGTGTTGAATTTCGGCATACTGAGGATACAATCTATAAATTAATTTCCATCCATAAACACCTATCAATCCACAAAAAATAAGTGCTAATAAAAAAGAACCAAATCCTTTGAGTATTGATTTTCCAGTAAGTACTTTTTTTCTGATTCCGTAAATAACAAGCAGCACAAATAATGCAACTGAGACGTATAGCATTGGGTTGATCCAAGAAAATGGATAGCTAATCATTTTTACAATAGGTGCATTTATATATACATAATCTTCATCAGATTTTAGGTCAGATAAATCGGCATCTGCAAAATAATGAAGCATCGGAAGTAAATATTCTCCCTGATGTTGCAGCGTATTTCTGTCTAAATTTTCATAGGTGTCGTTGGCAGTATGATAATCAAAATGATCATCAATAAAGGCAAAGAAATAGCCTTCAATATCAGCTTCTTCTCTTAAAATAGTGGAGTCGGTATCGTTCGGTAGCATTTTATAAATACTGTACATAAGCGACGATGCCGTCGGATATTTTACATCGGCATTTAAAAAAGCTTCGATTAGTTTTTTGTTGCCACCATTAGATTCTACCACCATATTACTCGCGCCACCGCTACCTCTTGCTTCGAAATTAATAGCCAATCCAACGTCTTTTGCCCATGGATGTTCGTTGGTAAAAAGTCGTGCACCGTCCAATCCAACTTCTTCGGCATCTGTAATTAAAATGATGATATCGTTGGTTGGTTTTCTTCCACTTGCCAAATAGGCACGTACAGATTCTAAGATGGTCACCACGCCACTTCCGGCATCACTTGCTCCGAAAGAAGGTGTCAATGCGCTGTCGTAATGCGATAAAATTAAGAGTGCTTTTCCGTCTCTTGTTCCCTCAATTTTTGCAAGTATATTTTTTGATTTATCAAGACTTTTCCACTTCGGATTCATTACAAATCCTTCTTGAACTTGAGTTTCTAATCCTAATTTTTGCAACTCTTGGATGATAAATTCTCTAACACGTTCATGCTCTTCAGTACCAATATAATGTGGTGCTTTGGAGATTTCTTTTAGGGGGATTAATGCTCTTTCGGAAGAAAATTTGGTTAACGGAATTGTAGCGGGTTCACCACTTTGAGGCATTAAGCTGTAAAAACTAAAATAGACAAGTCCTAGAATTAGGACAAATGAGGCTAAGCGTTGGAAACGATTCATATTAAAAAATTAGAGTCTAAAAATACAATTATTTTCAGATACTACTGCATGGAATATTGAACACTGATGACACAGATGTTTTATGATGCAAATGATTTCTCTGTGCATCTTATTAATTCTTCGTTAATCTTTGTGTAATAACTTTACCGTCTACAACGCCGAAATTAGTATCAGTAAAAATTATAAAATATATGTGTTATCTGCGTTCCATTTTTTTAAAAACGAACAGCCATTCACCAACAACCACCAACTATGAGAACCATCAACTATGCCGAAAGAATATCCCCATTCCCTTTTGTTGGTAAATCAGATTTTCCCATCAAGTAAATATCCACTTCTCTTGCCGCTTCACGACCTTCAGATATTGCCCAAACAATTAATGATTGTCCTCGGCGCATATCGCCAGCAGTAAAAATATGTGCTTTGTTTGTTTGATAATTTGTTGCTTGGTAATTACTTCTAGCGTCAACTTTCAACCCTAATTTATCAGCCAAAGTTGATTCTGGGCCTGTAAAACCTAAGGCTAATAAAGCCAAATCACAGGGCCATATTTTTTCAGTTCCTTCTTTTTCAATTAACTCAGGTCGCTGCCCAGGAACAATTTCCCACTCAACTTCTACAGTTTTTAATCCTGTTAATTTTCCATCTGCATCCGTAATAAATTCTTTGGTATTGATGAGCCAATTACGATCGYAACCTTCTTCATGCGAAGAACTTGTTTTTAACTGCAAAGGCCAAAATGGCCACGGAGTCGATTCACTTCTTCCGATAGATGGCTTTGGCATAATTTCAAAATTCGTCACCGATTTTGCATCTTGTCTGTTCGATGTTCCCACACAATCAGACCCTGTATCTCCACCACCAATTACAATTACATCCTTGTTTGTTGCTAAAATTTGATTGTCAATTTTTTGTCCAAAAACAACTTTTGTTTGTTGGGTTAAGAAATCCATTGCTTGCTCAACACCGTTGCTTTCAATTCCTTTTGTTGGCAAACTTCGTCGGGTAGTTGCGCCTCCACAAAGTACGATGGAATCAAAATTATCTAATTCAGAAACGGGAATATCAACTCCAATATTTGCGTTGGTTTTAAAGGTGATTCCTTCGGCTTCTAAAATGGCAACACGTCTATCTATGATTCCTTTTTCTAATTTAAAATTCGGAATTCCGTAGCGCATCAATCCACCGATAGCATCATCGCGTTCAAAAACAGTTACCAAATGTCCCGCTCTATTTAATTGTTGTGCAGCAGCTAATCCCGCAGGACCTGATCCAACAACAGCGACAGATTTTCCTGTTCTTGTTTTCGGAACTTGTGGTTTAATCCACCCTTCTTTAAAAGCGCGTTCCACAATATTTTTTTCAATATTTTCAATCGAAACGGGGTCTTCTATGATTCCGAGGACACATGCTTTTTCGCAAGGAGCTGGACATAATCTTCCTGTAAATTCAGGGAAATTATTGGTCTCGTGTAATCGATCCAGCGCTTCGCGCCATCTGTTTTCATAGACCAGATGGTTCCATTCAGGGATAAGATTGTTGATCGGGCAACCATTGTCTGACTGACAGAACGGCACACCACAGTCCATGCAACGGGCACCCTGAGTGGTCAGATGACCTTCATGGTGATCGGTGTATATTTCATTGTAATCCAGTAATCGCTCTGCGATATCGCGGTACGGTTCCACTTC
>NVSL01000082.1 GCA_002401215.1 Flavobacteriaceae bacterium
TATACCATTAAGTAAATTACTCAAAAAATGATTTTAATCATTTTTTGAGTAATTTAGAAAGATTATAAGTAGAGGAAGCTCCTACTGATTAAAAACAATTTATTTTACAATAAATCGCTTCGTTGTTGTGGCATTATCAGAAAGGATATTGATAAAATAGATTCCCTGTGAAAGTTGTTTAATGTCTAAAACTTTATTTTCCGAAATATCTTTGGTCATTAACTTACGACCAGTTACATCAAAAATAGTTGCAGATTCTAAATTTAAAAATCGCTTGTTTTCAATAAACAATTTGTTAGTTGCTGGGTTAGGGTATAGCACAATACTCTCTGCCAATAATTGATCTGCAACGCTAAGATTACAAACATAGTCTGTCATTGGGTCAACCGGAGCACATGGAATATCTACTAAACTTCTACTTTGCACATCATTACCACCAGCAATATCATTGGTACTTAACACCCTATTATTATCACCTGCAGCAATTGACCAATGCATTAAAACTCCTGAATCTATAACGTGTAATAATTGATGACTATGGCCTAACTCATGTGCAGATACAGATTCAAAATCTACTTTTGGAGCCACAGCATTAGTTGGCCCAAATTCCCAATTTGCACCATCATCAAAAACAATATCTAACTCGGCAACATACCAATAAACAATAACATCAGTTACTACACAATTCGCACTTGCATATGTTGACGCTCTTCCTAATACACCTGCAGGTAATTCTGCGCCAATATCAAAACGAATGACATTTATGCCATCAAACTCAGCAACATTGGTTGAAGTTGTTGCTCCTATTGTCCAGTTAACTTTAGTTTCGCAACGCCAAGTATCAAACGACCTGACAAAAGATTCGTTGGCAGTAGTATTTGCATCAAATCCTGTAAACATTTGCCAAGTATATCCACCACTTCCATTAATATCTTTATGTCTGGTTTGATATGCTTCTGGACCAAGACCATTACTCCAATCATAATTAAATGTTGTTTCGGCATATGAGATTGTCAATATTGATGAAGTTGCTGATGTGGCATCGGTAGCGTGTGATACTCTTACATCTCCAGTTCCTGCGCTAGACGGAATCTCAACCGTAATTTCAGTATCTGTCCATGTATCAATTTGTGTTGGCAACGCATTTATATATGTTGCGCCCCCATCATCGGCATTTCTAAAACTAACCGTACCTGTTGTAGCTCCAAAACCTGTACCTGTAATTGTTAAAACTGATTCAGTACCAGCCGAAGAAGTCATTGGGGCAATAGATGTAATTGCAACAGCTAAAACATTACTGTTTTGAGTAAAAACATCAATATCAAAATTTGAAATATTTATTTTTGAACGGCCTACAAGATTCTCAATCTCTGTATAAAAACCAGAAATCCCTACTTTAATAAAAAATGGATTGGCTGCTAAATTTTCATATTTATTGTATTTATAAAAACCTTGAATACTACTAAATGGTTTGAATTTTGAATTGTCAGAAAGTGCATCAGAAGATAACTGTTTGTCATTTTCGTAGAGCATAAAAATTCCAATACTATTTCTAGCCAATCCTAAACTAGGAGAAACTTGTTCTGCTTGAAAATCGACGACTCCTCCTGGTGTGACGACTTCAATGGTTGTTAATAACTGTCCTTTAAACACCTTGTAAACTTCAATTTCATTTACTGTATAAATGTTTTGATGATTGACATCCCAATAAGATTTTTTCGAGATTACTTTACCTTCAACTATTAAAGTTGATGATACTACCTGATCTTCTAATGATACTTTTGAAAGCATTCCTTGTTGCGCAATTGCAATCGTTGAGGATAGGGAAATACAAAAAGAAATTGCGATAATTTTTGAAGTAATTCTTTGTTTCATGACTTAAATGATTAAAATATAACACTGTATAATTTTGCAATACGGATATAAAAGTACAAAATTTTATTTATTTATTTTTCAAAAACTAAGTACCTTTACCACACATTAAAGATTATATCCATGAAATATTTACCTATTGATTCTAACTTATTTATCAAAAATAGAAAGAAATTTAGTTTAAAAATGAAAGCCAATTCAATGGCAATTTTTAACTCTAATGATATTTATCCGATTAGTGCAGATAGCACTTTGCCTTTTGCGCAACACAGAGATATTTTTTATTTAAGTGGTGTTGATCAAGAAGAAAGTGTACTGGTCATTTTTCCTGATGCTCCGAAAGAATCTCACAAAGAAATTTTATTTCTAAAAGAAACGAATGATCACATTGCCGTTTGGGAAGGTGAAAAACTAACCAAAGAAAAAGCCTTAGAAACAACAGGAATCAAAACCGTGTATTGGCTACAAGATTTAGAAAAAGTATTGTTTGAATTAATGACACAAGCTGAGAGTGTTTACATCAACACCAACGAACATTACCGAGCCAATGTAGAAACTGAAACGCGCGAAGCACGTTTTGTAAAATGGATTCAAAAAAAATATCCTGCACATACTTATTTAAGAGCGCAACCTCTTTTGCAACGAATACGTTCTATAAAAGAACAAGAAGAAATTGATTTAATTCAGCAAGCATGTAATATTACCGAAAAGGGTTTTAAACGAATTTTAAAAGCTACAAAACCGGGTGTGATGGAATATGAATTAGAAGCTGATTTTATTCATGAGTTTACAAAAAATCGTTCAGATGGTTTTGCTTACACACCAATTATCGCAAGTGGATACAATGCCAATGTGTTACATTATATTGAAAACAATCAAGAATGCAAATCAGGTGATGTTATCTTGATGGATGTTGGCGCAAGCTATGCAAATTACGCAAGTGATATGACGCGATGTGTTCCTGTTTCTGGAAAATTTACTGMYAGAMRRAWRGAAGTTTACAGCGCTGTTTTAAGAGTCAAAAAAGCAGCAGCTAAAATGTTAGTTCCCGGAACCATTTGGGCAGATTATCATGTTGAAGTTGGTAAATTAATGACCCAAGAATTAATTGGATTGGGATTGATTACTAAAGAAGATGTTAAAAATGAGAATCCTGATTGGCCAGCATATAAAAAATATTTTATGCACGGAACTTCTCATCACATGGGATTAGATACGCATGATTACGGAATCTTAACCGAGCCGATGGAAGCCAATATGGTATTTACTGTAGAACCTGGAATTTACATTCCTGACGAAAAATTAGGCATCCGCTTAGAAGATGATTATGTGATTCAGAAATCTGGAGAACCTTTTAATTTGATGGCGAATATCCCGATTGAGATTGAAGATATTGAAGCGTTGATGGCTAAGTAATAATCTTATTCATACGATGACTTCTAGCCATCGTATGAATATTTTAAATATCCTTTTACATTGACGGTGTGCCTTTTTTAGTCACACCGTCAATAATTCTAAACTAAAACTCCTCCTTCAAAAACATAAGAATGCACCTTTTTTAAGGTCTCAATTTTATCATCCATATGTACCAAAAGCGAAATATTATTGTTGCTACCGCCATAAGAAATCATCCGAACATTTACATCTTGCAATACTTGAAACAGTCGATGTGTATCTTCATGAAAAATGATTGAATGTCCCACCAAACAAACAATACTTTGATTTTTATCAACTTCTACCAAAGCGAATTTTTCTAATTCTTCTTTAATCGAAACAAGATGTATATCATCATCAATAGTTAGAGAAATTGCAATTTCTGAAGTGGTAATCATATCAATTGACGTCTCGTATTTTTCAAATATTTCAAACACTTTTTTCAAAAAACCATGCGCTTGTAACATTCTTGCTGACTTAATTTTAATCGCTGTAATGTTGTCTTTTGCAGCAATGGCTTTTATTCCATCTCCATGAATTTCACTGTTGATTAAAGTTCCGTGAGCTTCTGGGTGCATCGTATTTTTTAAACGGACAGGAATGTCAAACTTACGTACGGGCATCACCGTTTGTGGATGTAAAATCTTTGCTCCGAAATAGGCTAACTCTGCAGCTTCATCAAAAGATAAGTGAGATATTGCATGTGTATTTTCTACACATCTTGGATCGTTATTGTGAAATCCATCGATGTCTGTCCAAATTTGCACCTCATCGGCATTGATCACCGAGCCGATTATCGTCGCTGTATAATCACTACCGCCACGTTCTAAATTGGCAATATTTCCGTCGGCATCCAAACAAATAAATCCTTGAGTGATGTAGATATCCGCAGGTAAAATTTCGTCAATTACTCGGTTTAAATTCCTGTTGATATAAAAATTATCGGGTTCTTTATTTCTGTCAATTCGCATAAAATCTAAGGCAGGCAACAATCTTGCATTCAACCCTTCTTGCGTTAAATAATGACTAAAAATATAGGTTGACAACAACTCGCCTTGCGACACAATAGTATTGTATAACAACTCAGAATAGGGTTGATCAATGCAGCTTTTTAAAAAGTCAAAAACGGAATCGATATAGTTCCCAACTTCTTGTTTCAACTCCGAACAGTTTAGCAATTCATCAATGGTCACTAAATATTTTTGATACAAGGTTTCGATGCTTGCAAGCGCAATTTCATTCTCACTATTTTTAATGTTTTCTGATAAACTCACCAACGCATTCGTGGTACCAGACATGGCAGACAACACCACAATTTTTTTCTTTTTACCAGCTCTAATAATATTCTTCACATTGGTCATGTTTTCTACTGACCCTACTGATGTTCCACCAAATTTTAATACTAACATATTTCTGTTTTATTGATTTGGTCTCAATACAATTTTTCTCCGCTACACTTCGAAAAATCACTCGACCTGACGATCATAATTTCAACACTTACATGATTGATATAAAATCGTTTCGCACACAAATGTATGATGAAACCTCAATAACAACATAGAAATAAAATATTTACACTACTTTTGTACAAGTTGTTAAATAATTAACATAATGAGAACAATCGCATCCTGTGTTGAGGAAATTTTACTTGCACAACCATTTTTAGAAGAAGCTTTATCTAGAAACATCATCAATTTTTCTGCACTTGCCGAGGAGTTGCAAAGACCCGTAAGTGTGATGTTGCACAAACCCGTAAAATCTGGCGCAATTATGATGGCGTTGCGGAGATATAATCCTCCTAAAGATTTGGGGAGTTCTTTAAAATTAAGACGTGTTTTACAGAATTTAGGAGATATTACGGTGCGTTCTAATTTAAGTGATTTTACTTTTCAAAATTCAAGAACTTTAATTGATAGCCATGTAAAAATCTTAGAGCAACTTGGCACAAGAACTAACATTTTTTACGCTTTTACAAGAGGGATTCACGAAAGTACTATCATCATTTCTAGCTCTGAAAAAAAGACGATTATTGATGGTTTTAAAAATGAAACTCAATTAGGCTTACAAGAAGATTTATCGGCAATTAGTATTAGTTTACCCGAAAATAATTCGAAGATTACAGGACTTTATTATCAAATTTTTAAACGATTGGCTTGGGAGGGAATTGCTCTTTACGAAGTAGTTTCTACCACCAACGAGTTCACCATTTTGGTAGAAGATTTTTTGGTTGATAAAGCTTTTTCGGTGATTAAGAAATTGAAGAGTTAGTAATATGCCAAACATTACCTATRAAAATATCAACGTAAATTATACCTCAACCGGAAAAGGGTCTGCTATAGTTTTGTTGCATGGATTCTTAGAAAATCAATCAATGTGGAATACCCTCATTCCAATTTTATCAAAAAGAAATAAAGTCATTGCGATTGATTTATTTGGACATGGTAAAACAGAAAACTTGAGTTACATCCACACAATGGAAGAGCAAGCGTTAATGATTCGGACGGTTTTAAAATCACTTAATATTAGAAAAGCAACTTTGATTGGACATTCAATGGGTGGCTATGTTGCTTTAGCTTTTGCTGAATTATTTCCCAAAAACACCAAGGGGATTTGTTTGATGAATTCCACCGCTTATCCTGATACTGCCGAAAAGAAAATCAACCGAGATAGAGCGATAGAAGTTGTAAAACAAAACCACAAAGCTTTTGTGAGGGTGTCAATTCCTCAATTGTTTTCTGAAGAAAACAGAAGCCTTTTAAAATCTAAAATTAATGATGTAATAAAAGAGGGGTTGCATACGACTAAGCAAGGGATTATCGCTTCCTTAGAAGGAATGAAAATCAGAAAAGACCAGACAGCAATTTTAAAAAATGGCAGCTATAAAAAGTTACTTATCCTTGGGAAAAAGGATACTGTTTTAAATTTTGATGAACACAAAAAGCAAGTTGAAAACACCAATACAGTGTTGGTAATATTATCGCAAGGACACATGTCACATATCGAAAATAACATAGAATTAACAAATGCCTTAGAAAATTTTATTAAATTGTAGTCACTCTGAAAATTTAAAATTATGAAAAAAGCAACACTCATTATTGCAGCCTTTCTTTTCGTTTTATCCAATCCTATTATTGCGCAATCTAAAAAAGAATTAAGGAAACAGAAAGAAGCAAAAGAATACCTCAAAACAAAGAAATTAATTGAAAGCGGTGTTTATACTTTTATAGCAACATCTGCCAATACTCAAAAAGGAAGGCGCATCGATTTATCTACAAATTATAACTCGCTAAAAATTGACAATGCGCATGTAATTGCCGATTTACCTTTCTTCGGATTTTCGCAAGTGAGCAATTTTAATAGTGATGGTGGAATTATTTTTGACATAGAAAATACTGATTTCAAAATTGAGTATAATGACAAAAAACACAAAATTATCGTCAAATTTGTGGCTAAAAACAAAACCGAATCTTTCGATTTATTATTAACCGTTTATTCGAATGCGTCAGCAGCATTAAGTATTACTAGTAACCAACGAGACTCCATGCGTTATCAAGGTGATGTAAAAGAGGTGTCAAAAGAAAAATAATTACCTACTTAAAACAAGTCGAAAAAGGATTTATTATTTCATCGCATTCCAACCCTGAGCAGTAATTTCTACTTTTTGATTTCCACGCGTTATTAAATTTACACCTTCACTTTTATCAGTCATATGCCCAATAATCGATAAATGTGGATTTCCTTTTATCTTGTCAAAATCAGTTTGAGAAACGGTGAATAACAACTCATAATCTTCGCCTCCACTCAATGCGATTGTTGTCGAATCTAAATTAAATTCTTCGCAGGTAGAAATAAATTGTGGGTCTAACGGAATCTTATCCTCATACAAATTACACCCAACTTCTGACTGACTTGTAATATGTAAAATCTCTGAAGAAAGTCCGTCAGAAATATCAATCATCGCCGTTGGTTTTACATCCAAATCCTTCAATATTTTTACAATATCTTTTCTCGCCTCTGGTTTTAATTGTCGCTCTACGAGATAAGAATAATTCTCTAATTCTGGTTGTGCATTTGGGTTTGCCTCAAATACCTGCTTCTCTCTTTCTAACACTTGCAGCCCTAAATATGCTGCGCCTAAATCTCCCGACACCACCAACAAATCATTTGGTTTTGCACCATTTCTATATACCACATCTTTTTTGTCAGCGGTCCCAATTGCGGTGATGCTAATCAACATTCCTTTGGTTGATGACGATGTATCGCCACCCACCAAATCAACATTATAATTGGTACATGCCAATTGAATTCCGGCATACAACTCCTCCAAAGCTTCTAACGTAAATCGATTTGAAATTGCAATTGAAACTGTAATCTGAGAAGCGGTTCCATTCATAGCATATACATCAGATAAGTTGACCATTACCGCTTTATAACCCAAATGTTTTAAAGGCATATAGCTCAAATCAAAATGCACGCCTTCTACCAATAAATCCGTAGTTAGTAAAACTTGTTTGTCCCCAAATTCTAAAACCGCAGCATCATCACCCACCGCTTTTTCGGTTGAATCACAATTGATTGCAAAAAATTTCGTTAAATGTTTTATCAATCCAAATTCACCTAATTCAGACAATGCTGTGCGTTGTTCGTTTTTATCTTTTAACATCTTAAAATTGTATTATAACTAAAGAAATTGATATTTTTGTTCAGGCTGCAAAATTCTGTTTTTTTTTCGAATTACAACTTGCTTTCAATCACTAATTTAATTTAAATAAATTTTATGAAAATTAATTACATTCCTTTCAAATCACTATTGATTGTTTTTACCTTATTTACAGCGATGTTCGCATTTCAAGGATGCTTTGGCGATGAAATAGAATTAGATCCAGATGGAGATGGAATTGAAGGAACTGCTGACAATTGTCCTAATACAGAAAACCCAAATCAATTAGACAATGACAACGATGGTATTGGTGATGTTTGTGACGATGATGATGATAATGATGGTATAATTGACACCGAAGATAACTGTCCGCTACATCCAAATCCAGATCAATTAGATACGGATGGCGATGGAATAGGCGATGCATGTACCGATTTAGATCCAGATTTAGATGGCGTTTTATATTCTAATGACAACTGCCCAGAAACTGCAAATCCAGATCAACTTGATACGGATGGCGACGGAATCGGAGATGCTTGCGACGATGATGATGACAATGATGGTGTTTTAGATATTGATGATAATTGTCCTTTAGTTGCAAATCCTAACCAAGAAGATTATGATAATGATGGTATCGGAAATACCTGTGACGAAGATTATAAAACCCCAATTGCATTTTGCGAAAGTGGGTTTGCAGACAGCTATCCTTGTAATAATTATGACTTAATGGGACATATTTCTGCTGAAGACTTAGGAGGTACAGGCGCCGAAGGAAATGACTCTTGGGGATGGACAGACCCAACAACCGGAAAAGAATATGCACTCGTTGGCACCACAACAAGTACTGCTTTTGTAGATATTTCTGATACAGAAAATTTAGTAATTATCGGCACCTTACCAACAGCAACTTCAAATAGTTTGTGGCGCGATATTAAAGTCTATAACAATTATGCCTTTATTGTAAGTGAAGCTTCTGGTCATGGAATGCAAGTTTTTGACCTAAGCAGATTGCGTAATGTTGCTAGCACGCCAGAAACTTTTACGGCTGATGCACATTACACTGGGTTTGGARAATGTCATAATATTATGATAAACGAAGATACGGGGTATGCTTATGCTGTCGGCACCAACACCTTTAATGGTAGTGCTCATTTTGTAAACATTCAAGACCCGCTAAATCCTGTTGCTGCTGGTGGATTAACCCTTGGGGGCTACAGTCACGATGTGCAAGTAGTAACCTACAATGGCCCTGATACTGATTATACCGGTAAAGAAATTTTAGTGGGTAGTAATGCAAACGAAGTTGTAATTGCAGATGTAACTGACAAAGCAAATCCTAGATTAATTAAAACGCTGTCTTATAGCAATATTGGCTATACGCATCAAGGGTGGTTTACTGAAGATGAAAAATATTTTATTGTAGGTGACGAAGTTGATGAGTTAAATTTTGGAAACAATACCAGAACCTTAGTTTTTGACTTTTCTGATTTAGACAATCCTGTTTTACATACTACCTATTCTGGTCCATCAGCAGCAATTGATCACAACGGATATGTGAATGGCGATACTTATTATTTAGCAAATTATACTGCGGGAGTTCGTTTTATCGACATCTCTGATATTGCAAACGGCAACCTTTCTGWAGAAGGATATTTTGACACCTATGCTCCAGACAACTCAACAAGTTTCCACGGAGTTTGGAATGTATATCGCTATTTTGAATCTGGAAATATCATCATTAACGATATTGAAGGTGGATTATTTATCGTAAGAAAAAGCGGAACGTAAATTGAATCTATCCTGCAAGGTTTCCAAAACCTTGTAGGTATTATTAATTTGGAAGAAAAATGGCATTCTGTCCCGATAATTATCGGGGTTGTCGAAGAATCTCTTAAAAAAATCCTGAAAAAAAACAAAACCCAATGGGTAAAAAAATTCTACTCATACTGTTTCTTTCCTTTTTTATAAAAGGATGTAACAATAACGATGACCCTCCAAAACTTGTAAGTCCTCAAATAGATTTTGTCAAAACTTTTGGTGGAAGCTCTAACGAAACTGCACGTTCTGTCATCAAAACAACAGACGGAGGTTATGCTGTTTTGGGTTTTACTCAAAGTATGAATGGGGATATTACTGACAAGACAGATACCTCTTTTGACTATTGGCTTTTAAAGTTCGATGCCAATGACAACCTACAATGGTCAAAAACTTATGGCGGACCTTTGGACGACGAAGCGCGGTCAATAGCCCAGACAACTGACAATGGATACATCATATCAGGGACGACCTCCAGCTTTGGCTCAGGAGGCGAGGAGATTTATACCATCAAGACCGACGCCCTCGGAGTAATTCAGTGGACCAAAACCTACGGGGAGTCTGACGGCGACGATAAGAGCAATAGCGTTATCCAAACCAGTGATGGTGGTTATGTCCTGGGGATATGTAATGGCTTTC
>NVSL01000083.1 GCA_002401215.1 Flavobacteriaceae bacterium
CAAAAAGACATGATGCGTTTTAGACGAAACATTGAGCGCATCGGCGAAATTTTAAGTTACGAATTKWRTRRWWWWWWWKAYWMYWYTRMYAAAGATGTAATGCCCAATTTTGWTAAGCCAAATGGGTTTATTCTGTTGCGTGTTTTAGGGGCGTTAATTCTTTTTTGGATTGCAGGATTCTTTGTGAAAAAAGAAAAAATTGATCGTAAAGATTATATCACAATTTTTTTAGCGGGACTATTTGGTGCAGGATTAAACATGCTTACTTTTTTTATTGGATTAGAGAAAACAACACCCATCAATGCTTCGGTAATTACGGTGATGGTTCCAATAATTGTCTTTGTTATTTCGGTCATCTTTTTAAAAGAACAATTAATTAAACATCGTGTAGTTGGTGTAATTATCGGATTGACAGGAGCCATCGTTTTGATTGTTTACGGACATCATACTGCTGAAAATGCTCCTGATATTGTTACTGGAAATATCTTCGTATTTTTCAATGCAATTTTTTATTCACTTTATTTAATCATCGTTAAAAAATTGATTGGAAAATACAATCCATTAACCTTTGTAAAATGGATTTACCTCTGTGGATTTATAATCGTACTCCCTTTCGGGTTTAATGATTTTTTAGAAATTGATTGGGTTGCAATGCCAATAAACATTTGGTATAGTATTTTATTTGTGGTGCTAGGGACCACTTTTTTAACCTATATATTAAACCTATTTGCATTGACAAAATTAAAGCCAACAACAGTAAGTGCTTTCGTTTATTTACAACCAGTTGTTGCTACAATTTTTGCGCTTCTTATGAAAAAGGACACGTTGGACACCGTTAAGATAGTTGCTGTAGTTTTCATTTTTTTCGGAGTATATTTGGTAAGTAAAAGACCGAAAGTGAAAGAATAAATTCCGAAATAAAATTCCCATAATTGATTGCTTTTTTCAAACATTCAACCAAATAGAAAAACGTATCTTTGCCTAATTTTATTTTTTACTGATGATACAATCGATGACAGGTTATGGCAAAACCGAACTACAACTGCCAACAAAAAAAGTGACTATTGAAATCAAATCTCTCAATAGTAAAAACTTAGATTTAAACGTTCGCACACCTTCTTATTACAAAGAAAAGGAATTAGATGTTCGTAAAAAAATCGCCAAATCTTTGACAAGAGGAAAGATTGATTTTTCTATTTATGTGGAGTCGATTGGTCAAAATCTATCTTCAGAAATTAATGCATCGGCATTGAAATCATACATGAATCAGTTA
The DNA here is from genome assembly GCA_002401215.1 of Flavobacteriaceae bacterium. Taxonomy (GTDB): domain Bacteria; phylum Bacteroidota; class Bacteroidia; order Flavobacteriales; family Flavobacteriaceae; genus Urechidicola. Next base: position 1,274 of record NVSL01000083.1, read on the forward strand.
AAAGAAGTTTCTGATGCACCGGATGTTGAGTTGTTAAAAATGGCAATTGGTTTGCCAGAAACGATGCAAACAAGTCGCGAAAAATTAGATGAAGGTGAGTGGGAATTAATCAATAATGCGATTGATGAAGCGCTGGTTAAAATCAATATTTATCGTGCGGATGAAGGTGCAGTTTTAAAAGATGATTTTAAAAAACGATTGACAATTATTGGAGATAGATTGGATGATGTGATTGAAATCGATCCGCAGCGAATGGAAAATGTTAGAGAACGTTTAAGAAAATCTGTTGTTGATTTAAAGGCAAAAGTTGATGAAAACAGGTTTGAGCAAGAGTTGATGTTTTATCTAGAAAAGTTAGATATCACCGAAGAAAAAGTCAGACTTCAAAATCACCTAAACTACTTTTTAGAAGAATTAAATTCTGACACCTCTAACGGAAAAAAATTAGGATTTATCTCTCAAGAAATTGGGAGAGAAATTAATACCATTGGTTCGAAGGCTAACTTTGCTGAGATGCAAAAATTGGTGGTTCAAATGAAAGATGAGTTGGAAAAAATAAAGGAACAAAACCTAAATGTTCTCTAATGAAAAAAGGAAAATTAATTGTTTTTTCGGCACCATCAGGATCAGGTAAANCTACTATTGTAAGGCATTTGCTAACACATTCAGAATTGAATTTAGAATTTTCAATTTCTGCAGCATCAAGAGATAAACGAGGAACAGAAGTCAACGGAAAAGACTACTATTTTCTATCTACCCAAGAGTTTAAAAACAAAATTAAAGCCGACGAATTTTTAGAGTGGGAAGAAGTGTATCGCGATAATTTCTACGGAACTTTAAAAACCGAAGTCGAGCGAATCTGGGCATTAGGTAAACACGTTATTTTTGACATTGATGTTTCTGGAGGGTTGAGAATTAAACGAAAATTTCCAGAAGAAACTTTGGCAATTTTTGTAAAACCACCGAGTATTGATGAGCTTAAAATCAGACTTAAAAAACGACAAACAGAAAGTGAAGACAAGATAAATATGCGTGTTGCAAAGGCTTCTGCAGAATTAGCAACAGCTCCTTTATTTGACACTATTGTTGTGAATGAAGATTTAGATTCGGCGCAAAAAGAAGCGTATAATTTGGTAAAGAAGTTTGTAAATAGTTAAAAAATCAGGAGTATTCTCGATACAATTTTTATCAATTAAGATTGATGAAAACCACTCGAACTGACGGTGTAATATTAAAAAATAATGAATATCGGTTTATTTTTCGGAAGCTTTAATCCTATCCACGTGGGACATCTGATTATTGCCAATCATATTGCTGAAAATTCTGATTTAGATCAAGTTTGGTTTGTGGTTACGCCACACAATCCGCATAAAAAAAAGAGCACTTTGTTAGACGATCATCACCGTTTACAAATGGTAAATATTGCGGTAGAAGACTACCCTAAATTATCGGTTTCTAACATCGAATTTGATTTACCGCAACCTTCATATACCGTAAATACCTTGATTAATATCGGAGAGAAATATCCGCAACATCAGTTTTCGTTGATTATGGGCGAAGACAATTTAAAGAGTTTTCCTAGATGGAAAAACTATGAAACGATTTTAGACAATCACCATATTTATGTTTATCCAAGAGTTGCTGATGAAAAAGCAATGAATGAATTATTGAGCCATCAAAAAATTCATAAAATTGATGCTCCTATCGTTGAAATCTCTTCTACATTTATTAGAAAAGGAATTGCTGCACAAAAGGATATTCGTCCATTATTACCTCAAAATGTTTGGCAATATTTAGACGAAATGAATTTTTATAAGTAGTTTTTATTAACAAAAATAACCCAACAACAATTCACCTTTATATATCTTCATATTTTCTTTGYMWMAMKWWKYKGAWMWATTWAWKKTYRAWWWWWWAMAWATYCAATTAAGAAATTGTACTACCTCAAATAAAAATCCGTTGTATATTTGCTTAGTAGCAAAAGATGGCAGAAAACAAGAAAGACAAAAAGAAACTCAAGAAAAAACTCACCCATAAATACCGTATGGTGGTGATTAATGAAGATACTTTCGAAGAAAAAGTAACCTTTAAATTAAGTCGCCTCAACGTATTTGTTTTCGGTGGATTACTTTCTTTTTTGTTGATTATCTTCACAGTTTTACTCATCGCATTATCGCCATTAAAAGAATATATTCCTGGATATGCTCCCGTAGGATTGGGCAAAAAAACCACTGATTTAGCTATTAAAATTGATTCGTTAGAGCAAGAATTAAGAGTAAATAATATATACATCACTAATATAAAAGAAGCTTTGTTGGGTGATGTTGCAAGTTTTAAATTTGATAGTGATTCAGTTTTAGAAACTTTTAAAACGGATGAATTTTTACCGATAGATGCAACTGCAAATGATTCGCTTTTTAGACTAGAAGTTGATAGAGCAGATCGCTATAGTTTTTTTGAAGAAGCGAAAAAAGATGTCGGTATTGTTTTCTTCGCTCCAATTTCGGGGACCATAACTGCGGATTATAATATTGACCAAAAACACTTTGCCGTAGATGTTGCTGTAAAAACAGGAACACCTGTAAAAGCTATTGCCGAAGGAACTGTAATTTTTGCTGAATGGACTGCTGCCACAGGTCATGTGATAATTTTAGAGCATGCCAAAGGTTTTATTTCTATCTACAAACACAACGGATCTTTGTTAAAACAACAGGGCGATYTGGTAAAATCTGGAGAGGTTATTGCCAGCTCTGGATCTACTGGAGAACTCACCACAGGACCCCATTTACATTTCGAATTATGGAGTGACGGATATCCTGTGAATCCAATTAATTTTATTGATTTTGAATAATTATGATAAAGTCGATTCTTGCCAAACCTTATGCATATAGCATCGCAAAACGTGTTCAGAAATGGGCAGCGAACCCTGTTAAAACTCAAGAAAAAGTTTTTAAAAAATTAATTTCAGATGCAAAGAAAACTGCTTTTGGAAAGGATCATCATTTTGATAAAATTAAAACCTATCAAGATTTTAAAAAACGAGTTCCGATTCGTGATTATGAAGGCTTAAAAAATTATGCGGATAGAGTTGTAGCTGGAGAACCCAATGTTTTGTGGAAAGGAAAGCCTTTGTATTTTGGTAAAACTTCTGGAACGACATCGGGGACAAAATATATTCCGCTTACAAAAGAGTCGATGCCAGAGCATATCAAGGCGGCACGAAATGCTTTATTGATGTATATCAACCGAAAAAAGAATGCTGATTTTGTAAATGGGAAAATGATTTTTTTACAAGGGAGTCCAGCATTAGAAGAAAAAAACGGAATCRAAATCGGGAGACTTTCTGGGATTTCTGCACACTTTGTTCCGAAGTATTTGCAAAAAAACAGGCTACCGAGTTATCAAACAAATTGCATAGAAGATTGGGAAACGAAAGTGGAGAAAGTTATTGATGAAACCATTAATGAAGATATGACTTTGATTGGCGGAATTCCATCTTGGGTCCAAATGTATTTTGAGCGAATTGTAGAGCGAACCGGAAAAAAAGTTGGAGAGGTTTTTCCTAATTTTAATCTGTTTGTTTAYGGGGGCGTGAATTACGAACCTTATCGAAAAAAGTTTGAAGAATTAATAGGTAGAAGTGTTGATTCGGTAGAATTATATCCAGCCTCAGAAGGCTTTATTGCTTACCAAGATACCGATGAAGTGGGGATGTTATTAACGCTGAATTCTGGTATCTTTTATGAGTTTATTCCTGCGGATGAATTCTTTGATGAGCATCCAACAAGATTGAGTATTGGCGAAGTTAAGTTAGACGTAAATTATGTTATTATCCTCAATACAAATGCAGGATTGTGGGGTTATAATATTGGCGATACGGTAGAATTTATTTCTCTAAAACCACACCGTATTCTAGTAACAGGTCGTATAAAACATTTTATCTCAGCTTTCGGAGAACATGTAATTGGGAAAGAAGTTGAGCGCGCTATGGAAGCTGCAACAAATCAATTTGATGCGAGCGTTACTGAGTTTACAGTCGCGCCAAAAATTGATGTTGAAAACGAATTGCCGTATCATGAATGGTTTGTTGAGTTTGAAGAATCGCCAAAAGATTTAGAAGCTTTTGCTAAAGTGATTGATGCGAGTTTGCAAGAACAGAATTCCTATTATTTAGATTTGATTGTAGGTAAGGTTTTACAGCCGCTAAAAATTACCAAAATAGAAAAAGGAGGTTTTAGAGCATACATGAAATCGCAAGGAAAATTGGGAGGACAAAATAAGATTCCGAGGTTGTCTAATGATCGTAAAATTGCAGATGCTTTAGAAGAACTTCATTAGATGACTTGAACCTAAATAGAGTGATTACTTTTAAAGAAATCAAAAAATACTGTAGCCTAAAGGTTGATAATGTGTATATTTAGTTGACCAAAACGAAAATATAAACAGTCCCTATTTAGGTGATACAGTACCTTTTAATTATGGGAATAAAGAAGAAAAAATTGAATAACAAACAATAAAATTTCCGATCGAGGAGGACTCGTATTATTTTTGAGATATTTCGAAAAAAAAGGGCTACAACTCAATGAGTTTATAAAACAAATCATTGCATTTTTTATGGATGGAACTGACTGTACAATGTCAAGTTTTGATTGCAAAAAAGAAGATGAGAGCGATCCTGTTTTACTAGAGAACAAGAAAACACAAATGGTTTCATCGCATCAAATAAAAAATATTTTTATCAAAATCACCAACTATTTTTGACCACATTATAAAGGAAGTAACTCTCTTCTGAACTGAGATTAAGAAGATTTTTTTTATTTCAAAATAGCATCATAAGCTGATTTATCAGAAAGTAAAGAAACAGCCTCTTTTATGGTTTTATCAAAATTTATTTTATGCTGATATTCTCCATTTTTAAAGTGATATTGATTCACAATTTTCAAGGATAAACCAGCCATAATTTCCTCTTTGTTAAGGTCTAAAGAAATTATTTTCTCAGCATTTATTTTATCCTTTAATTCTTGATAAGCAGCATCAATAACTAAATTTTCTTTATTAGCAATCGTCATCGCTTTCTCAAAATACTTCTCAGACTTTAATTGAAAACTCTTCGGATTATCTTGTAGGTATTTCTTAAATAAGTCAAATTCTTTTTTCTCCAATTCAAATTTTGAAGCTTCACTAATTAATGGATGCTTGTAATAATATTGAGTTGCATAATCATACAATCCATCCGAAGAAAGTAGCCTTTTGGTCGCTTCCGTTTTTTTGGGAGATTCGATTTTGTAATCAGGGGTTATTCCGCCTCCATCAAAAACAATTCTTCCTTTTTCTGTTTTAAACTCATTCACTCCTCCATCAGAAAATTTGGGAATACTATCTCCTTTTCTATTGGTATAATCAAACTCTTGTATGCAGCGACCACTCGGAGTATAATATTTAGAAATCGTTAATTTTAGCTGAGTTCCGTATGATAATTTTCTACTGCGTTGCACCAATCCTTTCCCAAAAGATCGGGTGCCAACAATCACAGCTCTATCATAATCTTGTAAGGCTCCAGCCAATATTTCAGAAGCCGATGCGGAGCGATCATCAATCAAAATAGTTATCGGTATATCGAGATCCAAAGGCTCATTTCTAGTTTTATAAGTGTTGCTCCACTTGTCTAATTTTGCTTTTGTAGTTACTACAATTTTGTTCTTCGGGATAAAAAAGTTGACAACCTCAACCGCTTCATTTAGCAATCCTCCAGGGTTGTGACGCACATCAATAATGAGTTTTTGCATCCCTTGATATTTTAAATCTTCAAAGGCATTTTTAATCTCATCCGATGCTTTTTTATTGAATTTTACAAAAGCAATATAGCCAACTTCATCATCAATCATTTGGTAAAAAGGGACTGCAGCTATCTCAACTGTTTCTCGTTTCACTTCAAAATCTAAGGTTTTGTTTTGACGTTTCACTTTCATTTTTACTGTAGAATTTGGCAATCCTTTTAAGAGAGATCTCACAAAATCTTCTGTCTGTTCTTTTAAAATAGTATTGTCAATTTCTATGATTTCATCACCCGCTTTTAACCCAGATTTATGTGCGGGATAATTTTCAAAAACTTCTCTAACTTTCAAGTTTCCGCTACGATATACAATCGATGCCCCGATGCCGCCATATTCTCCTTCAGCTGAAATTCTGGCATTAATCACACCTTGTTCATCGTAAAACCGGGTGTAAGGGTCTAAGCCTTGAAGCGTATTATTGATGGCTTTTTCCATCACATCCGCTGGATTTATTTCATCGACATAGTACAAATTTAACTCCTTAAATAGTGTGGTGTATATTTCTATCTGTTTCGCAATTTCGAAGAAATCCGACTTGTAAGAAACCGAAATGGAGATTGCTGCAATTAGAAAGAATATAGTTAGATTTTTTTTGATGTTTTTCATAGCGAGTATAAATTATTGAGTTGACTAAAGTAAGAAAATGGAACGCAGATAAAATAGATTTTAAATAAAAAAAAATATGCGTTTGTCATTCCGAACGAAGAATGAGGAGGAATCTCATTACTCTAGGTTGACTTTACCTGTTGTACTTTTGATAAATTTTCTTCTCGATACATTTTTTATTCATTCCTCATAAAAAACACTCGAAGTGACGATGGAGAAATCATAAAAAAACACAACTATTTTTAACCCTTCTTTAAATTATGAAAAGCAATTTTTAAACTATCTTTCCAATACGGAATATCAACCGACAATAACTCAGAAATTTTAGAGGTACACAACACACTAAATTTTGGTCGTTTTGCGGGAGTGGGGTACGCTTCTGTCTTTATCGAGTTGAGTTTAATATCAATAGTTGCTTCTTCAAAAATGGCTTGGGCAAATCCACACCACGACGTTTTTCCGCGATTGCTAAAATGATAAATTCCGTATTCTTTCGATTCAGATGCTATCAGTTTTAAAATGATATCTGCTAAATCTTTGGCATACGTCGGCGATCCTAATTGGTCAGAAACGACACTTAATTCATCTCGTTCATTTCCTAATCGCAACATGGTTTTCATAAAATTAGCCCCATATTCTGAATACAACCACGAAGTCCGAAGAATAAAATAACGGTCTAAATTCTGCTGAATATTTTCTTCTCCTTTTAATTTTGAGGCTCCATAAACATTGATCGGATTGGTTGTGTCACGCTCTTCATAAGAACAAACTCGCTCTCCATCAAAAACAAAATCGGTGGAGATATGAATGAGTGTTGTGCCATTTCCACAACAAGCTTTTGCTAAATTCAAAGCTCCTTTTGCATTGACTTTGTAAGCTTTTTCTGAATCTTCTTCAGCTTTATCAACTGCCGTATATGCTGCACAATTAATACAATAATCAAAAGAATTATCAGTAAAAAAAAAAAGTTACTAGGGTTTTATTTGTGATATCTAAAGTTGAGGAATTTGCAAAAATAAATTCATAGTTGGTTAGTGATTCTGCAACATCTTTTATACACCTTGCTAATTGTCCGTTGCCTCCTGTAACCAAAATTTTCTTCATAATTTGGCTTCGGATAAGGTTGGTAGAATCGTGTCTTTTTCAGAAATAATAAATTCTGATTTAGGTAATTTCCAATCGATATTTAAAGATGGGTCGTTGTAAATAATTCCGCCTTCAGACTCTTTATTGTACAAGTTATCACACTTATAAAGAAAGGTAACGGTATCACTCAACACGATAAATCCGTGAGCAAAACCTCTGGGAATAAATAGTTGTTTTTTATTTTCTGCTGACAGCTCCAAAGAAAAATACTGACCAAAAGTTGAGGAGTCTTTTCTAATATCAACAGCAATATCTAAGACAGCTCCTTGTGAAACTCTTACCAATTTTGCTTGAGCAAATTCACCCTTTTGAAAATGCAATCCTCTCAACACTCCTTTGGTAGAATAAGATTCATTGTCTTGCACAAACTCAATTTCAACTCCCGTTAATTCTTTGAATTTATCTTTGTTAAAACTCTCAAAAAAGTAGCCTCTCTCGTCACCAAAAATAGTGGGYTCGATGATAAAACATCCTTTTAATTTTGTTTCTGTAACCTTCATTTATTCTTCTAAAATACTTAATAAATTCTTTCCATAACCACTTTTCAATAAAGGCTGAATCAATTCTCTAAAGGCAACTTTTGAGATAAACTCTTTGCGATATGCAACCTCTTCAATCGCCCCAATTTTTAATCCTTGACGCTCTTCAATTACCTGWACAAAYTGYGATGCTTGCATKARWGARKWRAWRGTTCCGGTATCTAACCAAGCGGTTCCTTTGTCTAAAATGCTTACTTTTAGTTTTCCTCTTTTTAGATATTCTCTGTTGATATCGGTAATTTCTAATTCGCCTCTCGGACTCGGTTTTATGTTTTCGGCAATCGAAACCACCTCATTGTCGTAAAAATAAATTCCTGGAACAGCATAATGTGATTTTGGATTTTCTGGTTTCTCTTCTATCGAAATTGCTTGCCCATTATCATCAAATTCTACGACTCCATATCGCTCTGGATCTTGAACGTGGTATGCGTAAATAATTCCACCATCAGGATTATTATTTGCCTCTAATAAATCTGATAATCCTGTTCCGTAAAAAATATTATCCCCTAAAATTAGGGCGACTTTATCAGCGCCAATAAATTCTTTTCCGATGATAAACGCTTCGGCTAATCCGTTTGGATGTTCTTGAACTGCATATTCAAATTGACATCCATATTTCTTGCCATCACCCAATAATTTTTCAAATAAAGGCAAATCTTGCGGTGTCGAAATAATCAATATTTCTCTGATTCCTGCCCACATCAAAGTTGATAATGGATAGTAAATCATGGGTTTGTCGTAGATGGGCATCAATTGTTTACTGACTGCAATTGTAAGTGGATGTAGTCTTGTGCCCGAGCCTCCTGCTAAAATTATTCCTTTCATTTTTTCATTTTTTTCTTTACCTCTC
>NVSL01000084.1 GCA_002401215.1 Flavobacteriaceae bacterium
AAACTGGGTGATAAATGATACAGACAATAATTGAAGGTAGCTCGAAGTTTTGGGAATCTTAAAATCTATAAAAAAAGAAACCACAGAAATTAACAAAGCAAAAAGAGATGTGATAATTACACCACGCTTTAGTATGTAATTAAAAAAGGACATTTTTTCTTTTTCCGTTTTTAAAAAAGCTCCATATCTTATCAGACCTTGATTTAAACCCAAATTTGCAACTGGAGCTATAAATAGAATTATTTGAAATGCATAAATAACAACACCTAATTCTTTGTCTGGTATCAATTGTAAAGCTATCCACGAAGCAAAAAAAGACAAGAGTCTAGAAACAACAGATGCTGCCATAATATGGCTGCCAGATCTTTTTAAGAAATTTGATATGAATGTAGTAATCCCGTTCACTTAATTGTTTATTTAAAAAACTCTTTTAGCCAAAGTTCTGTTGAAACTAATTGCCAAATTTTCATGTTATTGTTTGATTGTAATATTTTATCAATTTCATTTTTATTGAATAAACTTCTGTTTTTTAAATTATAAATAGATTCATCTACAATATTTTTTAAATCTGATTTTATCCAATGTTCTAATGGTAATCGCAAGCCTTTTTTACTCATGTTTAAACAGCTTGGAGCAATGTGCTTTTTGGCAACTTCTTTTAGTATTGATTTTTGTACTCCGTTTTTGATTTTATATTTAGTAGGAATTTTAAATGAAGCTTCAATTAAATTATGGTCCAATAAAGGAATTCGTCCTTCAATAGAATAATTCATTGTAAATTGATCTAATGTCCTCATTTGATGACTTCCAATATAAGATTTTAGGTTGTAAAAACTTATGGCTTCAAAGTTGTCTGTAAAAATATTATTGTTTTTGTTAAATGTTTTTTCAAGTGTGTTAGTTGTATTAATATTTATTGCATTGAAAAGGAGTTTTAATTCGGCATCGGTATAAGTTGTGTAATAATGAGAATAGTATTCTCCAATATTTTTATAACTAGAAAGTAATTTGGCTTTATGTATTTTAGGATGAATATTAGGTAAGAGATTTATTATTTTTTTTCTACTCTTTAGATTTTCCCAAAGAGATAATTTATTATAAACGTCATAGCCACCAAATAATTCATCACCTCCAAGTCCGCTTAAAACAACTTTTAATTGATTTTCAGAGGCCATTTTTGCTAAATATAAATTGGCGGATAAATGGTGATAAGGCTCTTCGTAAGCAGTAACAATTGAAGGTAAGGTCCCTAAAATTTCTTTTGTTTCAATAAAATTTATAGCGTGATTCAAGTTATGTAGTTTTGCTGTATCACTGGCTTGTTGTACCTCATTGTACTCTTCATATTCTTTAAAACCGAGCGTCAATGTTTTAATATTCGGGTGAATTTTTGATGCCAATACTGAAATCGTGGTAGAGTCAATTCCACCACTCATAAATGTACCAATGGGTACATCGGCAACCAATCTTAATTCGATAGCTTTGTACAAATTTTCTTCTAACAATTCTGTAGCTTGCTTTTCTGTTAAGCTAAAATCTTGTGTGTTTGTAGGGATTTCCCAATATTGTTGTTTGGTAATTTTATTAGTGTTCAGATTCAGTTTTAAAAAATGAGCGGGTTCTAAAGCAACAATATCCTTAAAACAAGTATTGGGTCTTTGTGCTATTGAAAATCTAAAATTCTGCCACAAGCCTTCCCAATTTATTTCTGGTTGGTATAAGGTAGAATCTATAATTGCTTTTTGTGTGCTAGCAAAAATAAATTGTCCATCGTTTTGGTGATAATAAAATGGTTTTATTCCGATTCTATCACGCGCCATAAATACCTCATTTTTTGTTTTATCAAAAATAGCAATGGCAAACATCCCGTTGAATTTTTGCAAGCAATTTTCGCCCCATTGCATGTACGCTTTTAAAACAACTTCGGTATCTGATGCTGAAAAAAAACGGTGACCATAACTTTTTAGTTCTTCTTTTATTTCTTTAAAGTTATAGACTTCCCCGTTGAATACAATCCAGAAATTTTCGCTTTGGTCAGTCATTGGCTGATGACTGTTATTAGATAAATCAATAATTTTTAATTGACGAAACCCAAACCCTAGTTTAAATTTTTTAAAATAAGATTGGTGAATAGAAGAGGTGTTTTGTACCCGACTCTCAATGCCGTAGTAAGTAGTTGGTTTACTAGTAAATAGCATATAACCTTCATCATCGGGGCCACGGTTTTGCATACTTTGTGTCATCAAAGTCAATTCTCTTGAATTATTTTGAGACGTATTTTTATTTATGATTCCTGCAATGCCACACATTATTAATTAAGGTTTAAAGATTTGTAGTACAATTTACTAAAGGAGTTGCAAATGGTTTCTATACTAAATTTTTCTTTGATTAAAGAATGCATTTTTTCTGTATCGTATATTTTTTTAGTATCTAAATAATAAATGATACTTTTTAGTAATTCATCTTCATCTTTTAAAGGGATGATTGTTGTGAAATTTGAGGCGTCTAATTCCGTTAAAATACCTGTATTTGTTGAAATTACTGGGGTGGCAGTAGCTATAGCTTCAGCCATTACAATTCCAAAAGATTCATAATTACTAAAGGAGATGTATAGATTTGACTGTTGTAATATTTTCGAAATTTCTAAATGACTTTTACCAGTTTCAAGAGCTAAAATGTTTTTTGGAATTGATAAGTCGTTAATACGTTTTTGTGCAGCACTCAAATCACCGTTGCCTATAAGTCTAACTTGAAAGTCTTCCCTTTTTAAGGATAATTGTTTTATAACATTTAAGATGCCTAAAATGTTTTTTTGCTTATTTGTAAAAGAAGAAATGTGACTTATCATAAACTTTTTAGAAGTGTTTTTTGCAGGATAAAATAAAGTCGTATCAACAACATTCGGCACAGGGTAATAATTTCCCTTTAAACCAAAAGATAGCATATCATTTTGATGAGAAATACTAACCGGACAAACAAAACTTGCATTCTTTGTAATAAGTTGTGTTATCTTTTTTCTGAGAAAAGAAATGTGTTTGTTTAGAGGGTATTGATAATCTGTCCAATGCTCAGAAATAATAAAAGGTTTCATTTGAAACCATTTTAAATATAAGGCAACAATTCCTTTTGGGTAGGTCACATTTAAATGTACCAAGTCATAAAAATCTAATTTTTGTAGAATCTTTTTATAGACTTTAATAAAATAAAAAAACTTTAAAACAGGGTTGTTGAATTTTTTAAGATACCCAATAATAATTTTCACACCATTGTGTTCAGATTCGAAAATTTCAAAATTAGAAGTTAAATTTTCATCCGTAATAACATGAATTGCAGTAACCCGATGTTTTGTTGCAACAGCTTCCGCATGTCGTTGTACAAAATCGCCACTTGTTGGTTTAACCCTTGAAGGTAACCAACTACACAGAAATAATATATGGAGTTTTTTATTCAAAAAAATGTTTTTCCAAATATAGGACAAAATTAAATTCTCAACTTTTTATTATGTGATTTATCTTACTTTTATCGAATGTTAAAAATAAGAATTGTTTTAGCCAAAATATTCAAGTTTCTATTTGAATTAAACTTTGTAAAGGATAAATACTTTGGATTGTATAAGAGAGTTTTCAAGCCATTTAATTTATTTAAAGGAGTTGTTGTAAAAGGGAGTTTTAATGGTTTAACCCTAATGTTACATATCGATGATTGGATTCAATCTCAGTTATATTTTTTAGGAGAATATGAAATGGCTGAATTAAAAACATTAAACGCTTTTTTAAATGATAAAAGTGTGTTTGTTGATTTAGGCGCAAATTTAGGACTATTCTCTCTTTACGCTTCTCAATTAGTTGGTGAGAAGGGACAGGTAATTTCTTTTGAACCCTTTAAAAAAAACTATGAAGCATTATCGGATAATGTTTCAATCAATAATTTATTAAATATTCAAATAGAAAATTTAGCAATTGGCGAGAAGGATAGTTTTGTTAATTTATATTATGATTCCAATGAAATGAATTTGGGTATGGTTTCTACGAGTTATATTGATAATGCTTATGTGGAAAAAATAAATGTAATTACATTAGATTCTTATTTTGAGCAAAATTCAATTTCTCGTTTAGATTTTATTAAAATCGATATTGAGGGACATGAGTATAAAGCCCTACTTGGAATGAATGATATACTAATAAGGTTTCATCCAACGATACTTATTGAAATACTCAACAATGCTGACGTATCAATAAATAAAAAAAATATTTATAATTACTTAGAGAATTTAGGGTACAAAAAATATTTTATTAATAATGAAGGCGGTGTTTCAAAAGTTCAGACAGATTCAAAGAGGCAAAATTATATTTTTACAACTAAAATCAATTTATAAAAACTTGTACCAAAAGATATTATGAGCAATCAAACAAACCACATTTTCTTCGATTTAGACCACACGCTGTGGGATTTTGAAAAAAACTCCACCAAAACATTCGAGCATATTTTTAAACTAAACAAGATGTCAATCGATATTCAGAAGTTTTTAAATTATTATGTATCAATTAACAATGCCTATTGGCGTTTGTTTCGAAATGATAAAGTATCAAAAGAAGCTTTGCGATACGGAAGATTAAAAGATACTTTTGATAAAATTAAATTTCCAATTTCTGATGACTTGATCAACAAATTATCAGAAGATTATATTACCCACTTGTCATCCTTCAATTATTTATTTGACGGAGCCATAGAAATTTTAGATTATCTAAAACCAAAATACACCTTACATATCATCACCAATGGGTTTAGTGAAGTGCAATATAAAAAGTTATCCAATTCTAAAATTGACATTTATTTTGATACGGTAATCACCTCAGAAGCGGTGGGAGTTAAAAAACCAAATCCCAAGATTTTTAAATATGCGCTGCAACAAGCAGGAGCTAAAATCAAAGAAAGCGTGATGATAGGAGATAACTGGGAAGCAGATATTATGGGCGCAAAGAATTATGGAATGAACGTCATCTTTTGCAATTTTGAAAATGAGTCGGTAGATGAATCGATTCAGAGTATTCAACACCTGTTAGAATTAAAGAAGTATTTGTAAATCGGGACACCTCCCTAGCCATCCTCGAGGAAGGAGAGAGTAGCTTCTCGATACAATTTGATAACACTAAGGCATTATCAAATTACTCGAAGTGACGAAAGTAAACCGTTTACGTCAGTTCGAGTATTTTTTATGAGGTACGACTAAAAAATGTATCGAGAACAGTTTAGGTAGTTTTGTGTAAAAAATTAGGGTTTGTTTTCCATCCATTTAACAACAAAGTTTAGTTGTAAAAGAGGTGTAGGAGGGTGTTCCAAAATAAATTTTCTAATAGCGAGAGCTAATTGTAAGTATTTGTTGGTTGTAATTTCGACACCAGGAGAAATCCCATCGTATGCGTTGAATATTCACACCGTGATTTCGAAGTCACGGTGTGAATATAGAATTAAATTCTCTAAGTAAATCAATAATAATTTTCCGTAAGTTTGTAAAAAACAAATCCACATGTTAAAAACAAAAATCACCTTAGCACTTCTCTTTTTAAGTTTCGTTTCAACCTTTGCTCAAAAGAGTTTGAACGAATATAAATATGTAATTGTACCTGTAAAATACGATTTTCAAAAAGTTGAAAATAAATATCAAATTAATGCTTTGACAAAATTTTTATTCGAAAAAGAAGGGTTTACAGTGCTTATGAGTACGGATGAATTCCCTATTGATTTGAGCACAAATCATTGTTTGKCGCTCACGGCAGACTTGGTTAGCGAGTCTACTATGCTATCAACCAAGATGTATTTCGATTTACTTGATTGTAACAATAATAAGGTCTTAACAACAAATTTAGCCAAGAGTAAAGAAAAAGATTTTAAAACGGCATATCATAAGGTTGTTAGAAAAACCTTTGAAGATATTAAAGCACAAAATTATAGTTACGAACCTAAAGAGGCGGTAACAGTTGTTGTGCCTGCTGCTGTGGTTGTAGCGACACCTGCGGTTCCAAAACCTACTACTGAGGCGATTGCAACAGAAAATAAGGAGCCGATAAAAACTGAAGTTGTTGCAGTGGCAACACCCGTTGTTGCAGTTAAAAAAGTTGACAGTAATGTTTTGTATGCGCAAGAAATAGCCAATGGATATCAGTTGGTTGATAGCACACCGAAAGTGGTTTATATCGCTTTAAAAACGTCGATGAAAGATGTGTATATGATAAAAGGTTCTAACGGAACCATCTCTAAAAAGGATGGTGTTTGGTTTGCAGAATACTATGAAGGTGATACGTTGATTCAAAAAGAATTGAATATCAAATTGATGGAATAAAGGCCATTGGCAAATTCCAAAAATTAAATTCCAAATTACAAATGTGTTCAATGTGTCATTTCGAAGAATTGAGAAATCCCATCAAAAACAGTCTTAAAATTCAAAAGTTCAAATGGGAAAACAAAACAAGTCTTAGCTCTTTTGTCTAAGAACGAAGTGGTCTTACGTCTAATACTTATACTTTTTCCAACGCTTTTTAAGAAACTCCCGAAAACTATTTTCTCTCGGATTATTCCCAGGATTGTACAATTTTGTATTGCTGATTTCATCAGGTAAAAACTCTTGAGCTACAAAATTTTGGGCATAGCTGTGAGCATATTTATAATCTTTTCCGTAGTCTAAATCTTTCATCAATTTTGTGGGAGCATTCCGTAAATGTAGCGGTACAGACAAGTCTCCGGTTTCTCTCACTAACTTTTGCGCCATTCCAATAGCTTCATAAGRGGCGTTACTTTTTGGTGAGTTGGCTAAATAAATTGCACATTGACTTAAGATGATTCTCGATTCTGGAAACCCAATTGTTGTCACTGCCTGAAAGGTATTATTTGCCATTATCAAAGCAGTAGGATTTGCATTTCCAATATCTTCGGATGCTAAAATGAGCAATCTCCTTGCTATAAATTTCACATCTTCGCCACCTTCAATCATTCTTGCCAACCAATAAACAGCGCCGTTTGGATCGCTGCCTCTAATTGATTTTATAAATGCCGAAATGATGTCGTAATGTTGCTCACCAGTTTTGTCATAACGTGCCATATTTTTTTGGACACGTTCTAAAACAAAATCATTGGTAATGGTAATTTTTCCTTTTTCTGTGGATACTAATAATTCAAAGATATTGAGGAGTTTTCTAGCATCACCACCTGATAATCTTAACAATGCATCTGTTTCTTTAAGCTTGATTTTCTTTTTTGAAATGACTTCATCTTTGCTGATGGCTCTATCCAGTAAAGCTAATAAATCATCCTTTTCAAAAGAGTTTAAGATATACACTTGACAGCGAGATAGAAGAGCAGGAATCACTTCAAAACTTGGATTCTCAGTTGTTGCACCAATCAAGGTGACCCATCCTTTTTCAACAGCTCCTAATAAAGAATCTTGTTGCGATTTGCTAAATCTGTGAATTTCATCAATAAATAAAATCGGATTTTTTGTAGTAAAAAGTCCACCACTTTGTTTTGCTTTTTCAATGACCTCACGAATATCTTTTACCCCAGAATTTATTGCACTTAAAGAATAAAAAGGGCGTTTAGATTCTGTTGCAATAATATTGGCCAGGGTTGTTTTCCCGATTCCTGGAGGTCCCCATAAAATTAAAGAAGGAATAATTCCATTTTTGATATGCTGCGTTAAATAACCGTTTTTGCCAACCAAGTGTTGCTGACTGATATAGTCGTCTAAAGTTTTCGGTCTGATGCGTTCTGCCAAGGGTTCATTCATAGGATAAAAATAGTTGATTTATCAGACAGATTATAATTGAACTGACAATTTTTCATGTGTTTAAATTCTATTTTTATGGGTAACACATGCTGTTCGCTATTAATCAGCCCCTTAGATGAAAAATATTTTTAAGCTCGTTTCATCAAAATTTATTTTGGCTGTATATTTGTTAATTGTGACCTATGGAAGATTCAAAACTTTTTAAATACCATCGTGCTGTAATTGTTGTACCCTTTGTGGCGGTATTTTCAATTTGGTTTGTCTATTGGTTAGAAATGAGGTTTGGATTTAACTTTGTGAAGTATGGAATTTATCCTCAAACGCTCAAAGGACTTAGAGGG
Organism: Flavobacteriaceae bacterium; assembly: GCA_002401215.1. Taxonomy (GTDB): domain Bacteria; phylum Bacteroidota; class Bacteroidia; order Flavobacteriales; family Flavobacteriaceae; genus Urechidicola. Next base: position 8,122 of record NVSL01000084.1, read on the forward strand.
ATTTTATTTTCACCTTTCATCCATAGCGGTACTTCWCATTTGTTTAATAATTCCGTTCCCTTAGCTGTTTTATTGGCAGCCTTATATTTTTTTTATCGAAAGTTAGCCTCTAAAATCCTTTTCTATGGATTCTTTTTAACCGGAATTCTCACATGGAGCTTTGCAAGAAATTCGTATCATATTGGCGCAAGCGGAATTGTGTATATGCTGTTCAGTTTTATTTTTTTTAGTGGTGTTTTTAGAAAACATTACCGACTCTTAGCAGTTTCGATGATTGTTGTTTTTTTATATGGCGGTATGGTTTGGTATGTTTTCCCTATCAAAGAAGGGATTTCTTGGGAGGGACATTCTTCTGGTTTTGTAGTTGGATTGTTATTGGCAATCATCTACCGGAAAAANGGGCCTCAAAAAAAGGAAACAGAATTTAAGCAAACAGAGTTTGATACTTGGTTTGATTCCGATGGAAAATTTAGTCCTCCAAAACTAGAGGAGGAAAAGGATTTGGATAAAGATAAAATAATTTTGCCTAAAGCCTAAAGCCTAAAGCCTAAAACCTAAAGCCGTTGCCGAATAGCTTCATATAAAAAAGCACCACAAGCCACAGATACATTTAAGGATTCAATCTCGCCCAATAAAGGAAGCTTAGCTTTTGCATCCACCATTTTTAAAATAGAAGGATTTACACCTCTATGTTCAGACCCCATGATGATTGCAGTTGGTTGCGTAAAATCAATATCGTACACCGTGTCATTCGTTTTTTCTGTGGCAGCTACCATTTTAATATCCGATGCTTGCAATAAAAACATAGCATCCTTTAAATGATTTACTCTACAAATAGGAATTTTAAAAGCAGCACCGGCTGAGGTTTTTATGGCATCAGCATTTAAGGGAGCAGATCCTTGGTTTTGAACTACGATTCCGTTAACACCTGTACATTCAGCGGTGCGAATGATGGCGCCAAAATTACGAACATCCGTAATTTGATCTAACAAAAGAAATAGGGGAGTCGCATCACTTTCTAGAACTTCGTTAATCAAAGTTTCGAAATCATAAAAATCAATGGGAGAAATTGTAGCAACTACGCCTTGGTGATTTTGGTTTTTAGAAATATGATTTAGTTTTTCTACCGGAACAAAACTCGTTGCAATTTTGTGTTCTTTAATGAGTTCACTCAATTCGCCAAACAAGTTTCCCTTTAAATCTTTTTGAAGATATATTTTTTGAAGTGTTGCTTTAGAATTGATTGCTTCAATAATTGCTCTTATCCCGAATATTTTTGTTGATGTTATTTCCATGGTGCAAAAGTAGTTAATATACAAAAACCCTCAATCAAAAGATTGAGGGTTTTTTATTAATTGAAAATATTTATCAATTATTATAGGCTCACAGTAAATGTAGTTGCATCTGACCCTCCAAATCCACCTCCTTGTGCAAGAATAGTACCGTTATATACTAATTTGTAATCACCTGTACCGTCTCCATATTGGTCGTAAATAGTGAAAGTATATTCTCCATTTTCTAAACAAAATGCTTTAGAAAATTGTTCACCACTTTCATAATCAGCATAAGTACCATAAGGAGCACTGTCTAGTATGTTTCCATTAGCATCTGCTAAAGTCCACCCAGTTTCTTCTGCCCATGAATCAAAAGTAACGTCAAAAACAACTTCATTAAATGGACATTTTTGTTTTACATTTAATGTAATTCTTTCACCATTAAATACTTCAGACGAAGCTGTAAATTCAATAACCAAAGTTTCACCTTCTTCACTAATATTAACATCAGAGATACTAATTGTTAGCATCCCTACATTTGTATTAGCAGGAATTGTTACGTATGTTGGTACAGAATAAGATTCTGAATCTAAAGATGAATCATCTAAAACAACACTAATGTTAAATGTTCTTTCAGAACTTGATGTTTGAGTTGAGTAAATGTAAATATCTCTAGTACTAGATCCTCCTAAATCAACATCAAAATCATAACTTTCACTTTCAAAAGTAATATAATTTAAACTTTTAGTGCCTTCATATTCATTTTCAAAATTGCAACTAATAAATGTTATTAGAGATAATGAAGTTA
>NVSL01000085.1 GCA_002401215.1 Flavobacteriaceae bacterium
TTATACATATCTGTTTCTCCAAATCGAGTTTGCATCTTTATAGGTAACCCCATTTTCATTAACTCCTCTTTAGATTTTTGTGTTTGAAGTATTGGTCCGATTTCTAAAATAGATCCGTTGAATTTAAATATGTCAATCATACAATTATAAAAGATATCATTCAAATCAATAGGCGTATAAGAGATTGAATTATGATTAAGTTTGTAGATCCAATTCTCGGGAGAATTAATGATAACACTTTTTAATTCAAGTATTTTATTAATTTTCTTTTCTGATTTCAATTTCTCAAGCTTTTGACTTCCGCAACTCAGAAATAATATTGGTATAATAAAAACAAACACCTTTTTCATAATAAAGCACAATATATAGGATATAGAAAGTTTTAATTAGGTATATCCAACAATAAGCAAATATAGTTTTTTAAACTTTTAGAAAAAAGCTATCCTAAGAATCTATATCTTTGACTTTTTATTTTTCAATCTCAATTTTATGAACATAAAAGACGCACAACTTACCGTAGATAATTGGATTAAAGCCCATGGAGTTCGCTATTTTAATGAACTCACAAACATGGCGCAACTCACCGAAGAAGTAGGTGAAGTAGCACGAATTATTGCAAGACGTTATGGCGAGCAAAGTGAAAAAGAATCTGATAAAAATAAAGATTTAGGTGAGGAGTTGGCTGATGTGATGTTTGTAGTGTTGTGTTTGGCAAATCAAACAGGGATTGACTTACAAGAGGCTTTTGATAAAAAGTTAGACATCAAAACTAAGCGTGATCATGACCGTCATCAAAATAACAAAAAATTGAAATAAAAAGATTCAAAGGCACAAAGTGTCAAAGGAAATTATCCTTGATATTCCGTAGCTTTGCAGCCCTGAACCTTTGCCACTTTGAAACTTATTTACAACATGAATCAATATAAAAACACCTCCTTCTTAAAATTAAGTCTCCGATTTATCATCGTATTTTTTGTGCTCGTAACCATCATGAGGTTGTTTATTGGCTTTTTTAAATTAGATGGAATGGAAGGCTTAAAAAACGCATACCTCAATGAAGGTAAATGGAAAGCATTTTTACAAATTCAAGCAATGATGTCTGTTTTTTACGGACTTTTTATGGCGGGATATTATAAATTTATAAAGAAATAAAAGTGAATTTAAAACTTACTAAATATACAAATCCACTCAACGGAAACATTCAAATAACAGGTTCTAAAAGTGAATCGAATCGTTTGTTGATATTGCAGCAGTTTTTTGAAAATCTAAAAATCGAGAATCTCGGTAATTCTGACGATGCCCAATACATGCAAAAAGCATTGGCATCGAATGCGATAGAAGTTGACATTCACCACGCAGGTACAGCGATGCGTTTTTTAACAGCTTATTTTTCGGTTGCTGAAGGAAGAGAAACCATTTTAACGGGGTCAAAAAGAATGAAAGAACGTCCGATAAAATTATTGGTCGATGCCTTAAAATCTTTAGGAGCAGATATTTCTTATTTAGAAAACGAAGGGTATCCACCGATAAAAATATCAGGAAAAAAATTAATAAATAATAAGGTAACGATTAACGGAAGCGTAAGCAGTCAATATATTTCTGCGTTGTTGTTAATCGCTCCGAGTTTAGAAAACGGGCTCGAATTGACGTTTGAAGGCAAAGTAACTTCGGTGCCTTATATCAATATGACTTTGGGATTGTTGTCAGAATTAGGTATCCAAAATTCTTGGAAGGATGATACAATCATAGTCGCCGCAACAAAATTAATCGCCAATAAAACAGCAGTTGTAGAATCTGATTGGAGCTCAGCATCCTATTATTATTCTTTGGCGGCGTTGAGTRAGGGCGCAACAATCACCTTAAATTCATACAAAAAAAATAGTTTACAGGGAGATTCTTCTTTGGCAGAATTCTACACAGAATTGGGAGTATCAACTTCTTTTGATGAGAATTCCATCACGCTAAAGAAAGAATTAGAGTGTAAAAGTCATGTTGAATTTGATTTGTCAAATGCTCCAGACATCGCGCAAACAATAGCGGTTACTTGTTTTGGATTGGGAGTTTCTTGTGACTTATCAGGATTACATACCTTAAAAATAAAAGAAACCGATAGACTCGAAGCCTTAAAATCTGAACTTACAAAATTAGGAGCAGAGATTGAAGTGACCGATAAAAGTTTGCATTTGAAAGCAGCAATAAAAATCAACAAAGACGTACTTATCAAAACATTTGACGATCACAGAATGGCGATGGCATTTGCACCTTTATTGTTAAAAACGGATTTAGAAATTGAAGATGCCAATGTAGTTTCAAAATCATATCCAGATTTTTGGAGAGACATCACTCAGCTTACAACGAGGTAAATAATAAAAAGCAAATCCCAAAATTCAAAAGAAAAATTCCAAAAAAGATTTTGTCTTTGCGATGAATTTTACAAAAGTGAAGAAGCAATCTCAATGATATTGAAAACTAAATAGAAAGAGATTACTTCAGTCGTTCCTCCTTCGTAATGACACAAATAAATTAGTCGCTGTTTCCTCGAGCACAGTCGAGAGGTTGATACTAAACTCGTGCAAATCGGTGAAATTAGTGTCCAAAAAAAGACATCATCAAAAAGAAAACCGGCAATTCATAAAACTTTTCTATCCAAACACTTGACAACGCCTATCCCGATGTTGTATATTTGCAACCGTTAAAAATTTTAAGCCTATACCTAATATGAAGTTATCAGAATTTGCATTTGAATTTCCAGAAGATTTATTAGCAGAATATCCTGCAGAACATCGCGATGAGTCGCGTTTAATGGTGCTAAATCGTAAAGATCAGACTATTGAACATAAACAATTTAAAGATTTAATCAATTATTTTGATGAAGGAGATTTGATGGTTTTGAATGATACCAAAGTTTTTCCGGCGCGTTTATATGGCGAAAAAGAAAAAACAGGGGCACGTATCGAGGTGTTTTTATTGAGAGAATTAAACGAAGATCAACGTCTTTGGGATGTGTTGGTAGATCCTGCACGTAAAATCAGAATCGGAAATAAATTATTTTTTGGTGATGATGAAAGTCTAGTTGCCGAAGTAATTGACAACACAACTTCTAGAGGTCGTACCCTCCGATTTTTGTTCGATGGCTCTTACGAAGAGTTTAGAGTTAAGTTGAACGACATGGGGCAAACACCGCTTCCAAAATATATAAAACGTGATGCAGAACCTTCTGATATTGAGCGTTACCAAACAATTTATGCAAAAAATGAAGGGTCAGTTGCTGCACCAACTGCTGGCTTGCACTTTTCTAAACACTTATTAAAGCGATTAGAAATTAAAGGAATTGACTTTGCAAACGTTACGTTGCATGTTGGTTTAGGAACTTTTAATCCTGTTGAAGTTGAAGATTTATCGAAACATAAAATGGATTCTGAAAAAATTGCGATTAACGAGAATGCCGCTAAAATGGTGAATGATGCATTGAAAGAAAAAAGAAGAATTTGCGCAGTTGGTACCACTGCAATGAGGACTATTGAAAGTTCAGTTTCATCAAACGGTCAGTTGAATCCTTTTGCAGGTTGGACAAATAAATTTATTTTCCCTCCGTATGAATTTTCACTTGCTAATTGTATGATTACCAATTTTCACATGCCAAAATCTACTTTGATGATGATGACATCTGCATTTGCAGGTCATGATTTCTTGATGGAAGCATACCAAGAAGCAATCAAAGAAAAATATCGTTTTTACTCGTATGGTGATGCGATGTTGATTATATAATTATTGATTAAAATATTGAATAATTAAAAGATTAAACTGGCGCTATATTATTTAGAACCAGTTTTTTATTTTCACATTGGTTTTAATCATTAAATCATTTAATTTTTGAATAAAAAGAAAGACATACGTGCATTAACCAAAGAGCAACTTCGTGATTTTTTTGTAGAAAATGGAGATAAGGCATTCCGTGGAAATCAGGTGTATGAGTGGTTGTGGCATAAGGTGGCACACTCTTTTGATGATATGACAAACATATCAAAAGAGACCCGTCAGATGCTAGAAGAGAACTTTGTAATCAATCATATTAAGGTTGATGAAATGCAGCGAAGTAAAGATGGGACGATAAAAAACGCCATCCGTTTACACGATGGTTTGTTGGTAGAATCTGTTTTGATTCCGACAGAAAATAGAACAACAGCCTGTGTTTCTAGTCAGGTTGGATGTAGTTTAGATTGTGCTTTTTGTGCAACGGCACGATTGAAAAAAATGCGAAATTTAAACCCTGATGAAATTTACGATCAGGTTGCAGCCATCAATCAAGAGAGTTTATTATATCACAATAGAAAGTTGACGAATATTGTTTTTATGGGAATGGGTGAACCACTTATGAATTACAATAATGTGTTAAAATCCATCGAAAAAATCACGTCACCAGAAGGATTAGGAATGTCTCCAAAACGAATAACTCTTTCTACATCTGGAGTTCCGAAGATGATTAAAAAATTGGCAGATGACGACGTAAAAGTCAATTTAGCGGTGTCGTTACATTCGGCAATTGATGAAATTCGCACGAAGATTATGCCCTTTAATGAAAACTTTCCGTTGGATGATTTACGTGAGTCATTGGAGTATTGGTATGCCAAAACCGAGCGTATGATTACCTACGAATATATTGTTTGGGAGGGTATTAACGACACCAGAAAAGACATTGATGCCTTGGTAAAATTCTGTAAATATGTTCCGTGTAAAGTTAATATTATTGAATACAATCCTATTGACGATGGGCAATTTCAGCAAGCGCCAAAAAGAGCCATTGCCGATTATGTGTCTATTTTAGAAATGAATGACATCGTTGTAAATGTTCGCCGAAGTAGAGGTAAAGACATCGATGCTGCGTGTGGGCAATTGGCGAATAAGGCGAAGTAATTAGTCGTCAGTACTCAGTCGCAGTTCTCAGTTTTTAGTATCAGTATTCGGTTGGGTTTCCAAAAACAATATCATTTTGAATCATAACAGTCTGCGTTCTATTTTTAGTTGGTGACTTCCACGTCAGTTCGAGTGATTTTTGACGTAGGAGAAAATTGTATCGAGAACAAAATCTATCTAGATGTCGTTTTATTYTCTACCCATAAAAACCAAACAATCTTTTTCTTTGTAAACAATACTTTTCTTACTTTTGATTTTTGTTGAAACACATTTGTTTCGAATTAAAAAGACACAATATTCATTTGAAAGTAGTAGAGCAAATAAAACTTCCTATTGTAAATGAGATGGAACGCTTTGAAGAAAAGTTCAAAGAGTCCATGATTTCTAAGGTGCCGCTACTCAACAGAATCACACACTACATAGTCCGTAGAAAAGGAAAACAAATGCGTCCGATGTTTGTTTTTTTAGTTGCTAAAATGGTTTCTGATGGTAATTTTGATGAACGAACTTATCGCGGAGCATCCGTCATAGAACTCATACATACCGCCACTTTAGTGCACGATGATGTGGTGGATGATAGCAATAGACGTCGCGGATTTTTCTCTTTAAATGCTTTGTGGAAAAACAAAATTGCAGTTTTAGTAGGTGATTTTTTATTGTCTAAAGGATTGTTGCTTTCTATTGATAATGGTGATTTTGATTTGTTGCGTTTGATTTCTGTAGCAGTGAGAGAAATGAGCGAAGGCGAATTGTTGCAAATAGAAAAAGCACGAAAACTCGATATTACTGAAGCTATTTATTTTGATATCATCCGTCAAAAAACAGCAACGTTGATTGCTGCTTGTTGTGGAATTGGAGCCGCATCTGTTGGAGCTGATGAAGAAACTGTCGAAAAAATGCGCAAGTTTGGAGAGCTCATCGGAATTGCATTCCAAATTAAAGATGACCTGTTTGATTATACAGATGACAAAATCGGGAAACCAACTGGGATTGATATCAAAGAGCAAAAAATGACTTTGCCATTAATTTTTGCATTGAATAATTGTGAGAAGAAAGAGCATAAGTGGTTGATTAATTCTGTAAAAAATCACAACAAAGACAAAAAGAGAGTCAAAGAAATTATTTCTTTTGTAAAAGAAAAAGGTGGGATAGAATATACCACTCAAAAAATGTTAGACTACCAACAAAAAGCTTTAGAAATCTTAAATACCTATCCAGAATCAGAATATAAAAACTCACTGACTCTTATGGTGAATTATGTAATTGATCGGAAAATATAGAAAGCCCCTCGTATTCCGATAGCTATCGGAATCCCCGAAGGGGACTTTTTTTGATTCGTGAAAATTCGTGAAATTAGTGTCTTAATTACGAGGATAATATTTTTTCTTCAGAATGGTATGTTTTAACCGCAAAGGACGCAATGAATATCGCAAGGTGCACAAGGTTTTCTCCGTGTATCTCTGTAAAACAATTCAATTAATTAAGTTGATAATTTTCCCCTTCAGAGAAATGTCCAACGGGCAATGGGGCCAATTTTAACAATTCCTCCATAAATTCTCGCTTATTAGAAAGCCTCGGCACTTTATGCTGACCACCCAATTTACCTTTCATTTTTAACCAATCATAAAATAGTCCTTTTCTTGCGGCATGTACTTTTGGCATCGCCAAAGTCATATTGTGATAACGTTTTGCTTCGTAATCAGAATTGATTGCTTTTAAAGCATTGTCCAATAACTCCGTAAAATAATCTAAGTTATTTGGCGCTTTTGCAAACTCAATCATCCATTCGTGTCCACCATTTTTATCATCATTCATAAAAATGGGTGCTACAGTATAATCTGTAATGGTAGCTTTGGTTTTTTTGCAGGCTTTTTTTAAAGCATCTTCGGCATTTTCAATAATCAATTCCTCACCAAATACATTGATAAAATGTTTGGTGCGTCCCGTAATTTTAATTCGATAAGGTTCTAAAGAAGTAAACTTAATAGTGTCGCCAACTAAGTATCTCCACAAGCCTCCATTGGTTGTTATCACTAAGGCGTAGTTGGTATTTAGCTTGACTTTAGACAGCGGAATCACCACAGAATTCTCACCATTATATTCCGTCATAGGAATGAATTCATAAAAAATTCCGTAGTCTAACATCAGCAATAATTCTTGCGAGTTGTTTTGATCTTGAATCGCAAAAAAACCTTCTGAAGCATTGTACGTTTCGTAATACTTAAATGATTTACTCGGAATTAATTTTTTGAATTGCTCGCGATAGGGATTAAAATTTACACCTCCATGAAAATACACCTCCAAGTTTGGCCACACCTCTAAAATATTATTTTTACCTGTAGTTTCTAACACCTTATTTAGCAAAACTAACATCCAAGAGGGGACACCAATTAAGCTTGTAATATTCTCATCAACCGTTTCTTTTATGATGGCTTCCATCTTCGTTTCCCATTCGCTCATCAAWGCAGTTTCTTGTTTTGGTGCCGAGCTATAGTCCGCCCAAAAAGGCATATTCTCAATAATTATTGCTGATAAATCCCCGAAATAAGTGTCGTTATCTTCATAGATGTCAGAGCTTCCTCCAAGCCGCAAACCCTTGCCAGTAAACATTTGTGAGTCTGGATTGTTGTTGATATACAAACACAACATATCCTTTCCAGCTTTCATGTGGCAGTCTTCAATCGCCTCGTCACTCAGCGGAATAAATTTACTTTTTGCATTGGTGGTGCCGCTAGATTTTGCGAACCATTTGATGGGAGTATTCCAAAATAATTGCTGTTCCCCTTTTCTGTTGCGTTCAATTAAAGGAGCAACAGTTTCGTATTTTTGGATGGGTACAGTTTGTGCAAATTGCTGATATTTTTTTATGTTTTTAAAATGATATTGTTCGCCAATTTCGGTGTCTTTAGCATCGATCAATAATTGCATTAACAATTCCTCTTGAACATCAATAGGATATTTTAAAAACAATTCTATTTGATGAATTCTCTTTTTTAAGAACCAAGAAATTATTGAATTGACTATTGGAATTGGCATGGTTAATTGATTTATGTCTCGACTGCGCTCGATCAGACAAAATAATGTCTCTTCGAACGAAGTCGAGAAGTCTTTGTAATAATGATATAAATTATTTTAGAACTAGTATCTTTATCGAGTTAAAAATACGAAAGACAAATGACTTATCAAGGCGTACTTAAAAAAATGCAGACCGCAAATGAAAAAAAGGTGCAATATTATTTAGAAATGCAGCATGATTTTTTGAATATGAATCAGTTACTTGATAAAGAAATTTCTTTGTCTTTTGTAAAATATGAATGTTTAAACTGTCATTTAGACAAACAAATTTACCGACAAGGATTTTGTCAAAAGTGCTTTTTTGAAACGCCAACTGCTGGCGATTGGATCATGAAACCTGAGTTGAGCACTGCACATTTGGGTAAAGAAGATCGCGATTTGGAATATGAAAAGGCAGTCCAACTAAAACCACATATTGTGTATTTGGCAAATTCTAGTGAGGTAAAAGTTGGAGTAACCCGCAAAACGCAAGTGCCGACAAGATGGATAGACCAAGGGGCGCATGAGGCGATTGAAATTGTTGAAGTACCGAATCGTTATTTGGCAGGAATCACAGAAGTTGCTTTAAAAAACTATGTGGCTGACAAAACCAATTGGCGAAAAATGTTGACCAATGATATTACTGATGCGGATTTAAAATCAGAAAAAGAAAAATTATCAGCATACATTCCGGAAGAAGCAAAAGAATATTATATCAAAAATAATGAAGAGATTCATATCAATTTTCCGGTGAATAAATATCCCGAAAAAGTAAAAAGTTTAAATATTGTAAAATCTCAATTCTATAAAGGAATATTAAAAGGGATAAAAGGGCAATACTTAATTTTTGAAGACAATACCGTTTTTAATGTGAGAGCGAATGAAGGGTTGGTGGTAAAATTTGTTGTTGGTTAATGGTTGTTAGTTGTTGGGTTTTATTTCTATTATCCAAACAACAAACAACAATCAACTAAAATCAATTTCCTCCCCAATCTTCAATCCAAATTTCTTTCTGAGCGCATACACCAAAACATATAATATCGGAGTGTCTAAAGCTGCAATGATTATTTTGAATAAGAATCCGCTGATGAGGAGCGTACCATAAACGTCCCAACTTAAAATTTTAAAAAGGCTTAAAAGTGTAACTACGGTAAAGGTGTCGATGAATTGTGATGTGAATGTTGAGAAATTATTTCGCAACCATAAATGTTTTCCTTTGGTTTTTTGTTTCCAGTAATGAAATATTCTAATGTCGATAAACTGCGCAAAAAGATATGCCATCATTGATGCTAAAACCGCAATACTAGACAATCCGAAGACATGAGAAAATGTGTCATTTTGCACAGGAGACCAATCTGTTGCAGGAACTGCATCCGCAATAAAAATAATTCCCATTGAGAAAATGGATGCTACGATACCGGCAACAACCACACGATTTGCTTTCTTTTTTCCGTAGATTTCTGAGATGATATCTGTAATTAAAAAGGTGATAGGGTAAGGTAATATCCCGACTGAAATTTCGAATCGAAACCATCCAAAGGGATTCCAATAAAAGAATTTTTGAAAGAKKAAAWTKRARKCMWMMAAARSKSCRMWRWRYATCCCGCCAAGAATCAAATAAATATTTTCTGCTAAAATTTTGTTTTTGGTTGTCATAGAATTTCGAAAGTACGAATATATTAAAATTGTTTTGATGATTGATAAATCTATGCCCATTGTGCATTTTGAATGTTGCCAGTCCACTTGCCAAAGATATTACTTGATGCCCTAAGCAAATTCCAAATAATGGTTCGTTAGCCGCTAAAATATCGAGTATGATTAAGTCATTTTTCATTACGAGTTGAAGATGAAGAGAGATTTTTAAAGAAAGTAGAAGATAATAAGCTTGAATTAGGATATGGAGGATTGATACAATGGCCTCACTCTAAGGCATGGTATGTGACAGATCCTACAGGTTATGAAATTGAAGTTTGCTTGTGGAATAATAATCAAATTAAATTTGATTAAAAATATTTGCATTTGGCTATGTAATTACTGTACTTTTAAAATGAGTAAAGTAACTTCATATAGAAAATAGGTAATATGCAGCAAAAATTAATTAATAGGTTAAATAAAACCTTAGAAAAATATAAT
>NVSL01000086.1 GCA_002401215.1 Flavobacteriaceae bacterium
CCCATTTTCTGGGGTTTTACTTAACCAATTAACATACGTAAGCATTGTTTTACCCTCATAATAGCCATGAAATCCGAACTTAAAATAATAAGTTTCTAGGTTATTTGCAATATTAGTTAGCTTGTATGTTCCATCAAAGTTTAACTCATTAATTTTGTTATCATAAAGTGTTGTGTCTCTAATATCACCCTCTTTTTTATTGAAAATGATTTTATCACTTAATAAATAATCAATGGTGTAAGCACCTAATTCAACTCTTGGGTTTTCATTTTCAAAATCAAAAAAATCAGGAGTTTCCGTTTTCTTCGAACAAGCGAAAATAAAGACTAAACTTATTACTACAAATTTTTTTTTCATTTGTCTTATAGATTAATTTGGGATTCTAATAATATGAATTTTCCATTTTTCCGTTTCTTTAATTCATCTACTTTTATTATGGATATTAAAGAGTCTGGTGCCATCCTATCTTTAAAGTGGGATAAAAATTTATTTTCAACTATTTCATTATAATTTTTGTTTGGAATAATTCTCACTTCGAGTTTTCCCTTTTTAGATTGAAAATATTGAAGACCATTTATACAGTTATATAAATCGTCGTGTAAATTTAACGCTGTTGGGGTTACAAATGAACCGTCATAATTGAAAATTTTCATTTCTTGCCACCTTCCTTGAATTCCATCTAAAACCCTATTAGTTCCGGATTTATATTGTAAATATGAAGAAAAGTCACCAGTTCTATATCTTATCAGTGGCATGCCGTAGTTGTCAAATGTTGTCCCAACTATTTCGCCTAAAACTCCTTTTTCTCTAATAACATTCCCTCGCTGATCTAATAATTCTAAATAACCATATTCTTCGATTACTTGATACTCATTATTTCCCTTAAAATCAACTGCTAGTACTAATTTTTCACTATGACCATACACAGAAATAATAGGCAAAGATAAATCTTCTTTCAGCAACTTTCTTTGATGTTTTAAGAATATCTCAGAACTTAAAAAAATACCTTTAATAAAAGATGTGTCTAGATTTGCAGTCTTAACATAAACAAAAAAATTGAATACAGATGACGGATAACCTTGTATATAATAAACTTTAAATTTTATGAGGCTCTCATAGATTTGCTGATAATAATTATCGTTATTTCTAAAACCATCAAAAATTAATTCTTTAGTAACAGGGTTTAATTTATATATTTTTTGAATGGGTAATTTTTCATTTCTTAGAACACCTCTCAATTCTTTCTTGTAGCCTAAACTCGACCATATTTTATGGTAAATAGCAAATTCTTTTTTATACCTATCCTTTGGTACAAAAAATTTTGTTGGAGCACCAGAAGTGCCTCCAGTTGTCATTAAATCATATTTAGATAAACTAAAGTTCTGAGATTTAAATTCATTAAAAGAGTTGTTTAAATTTTCCTTTGATATGGTCGTAAAAGTTTCCTCAAATTCAGTAATACTCTTTAATCTACTTGTTTTTGAATCTTTATAAAATTTTGTTTTTTGAATTCCATAATTAGCAATCTTCAGCAGATTATTAAGTTGAACATTTGTTGTAAAAGCAAGTGATTTATAAATCTCTCTATATTTCGTTCCAAACAAAACCCAAAACGGTGGAGAAATTTTAAATAARAAATAAGATATCAAAAAATTATTTGATAATAAATTAACTAACGATTTTATTTTTTTCATCGCTTAAATTTTATTTTCTAATTCTCTTAAGCACATCATACACTTGTATTTCATTTACTTTGTTAAAAGTATGCACGCCAATACTGTTTTTTTCTATTGCCTTATAGTCATAAACTGTATTTTCTTTAAAAAGAGTATCGTTCAATACGTCAACCTGATGAACGTTAAACCCATAACCATAGGTATTACATCCATTTTGAGACACTCTAAAAAGGTTTCCGTTTTCATCTTTAAAACATGGGCCACCTTGCCTAGAGTTTTCAACATTATTTTTTACAGTATTTCTCATATGTTTTTTCCATTTTCCTGTTATGGGGTTGTCTGTATAAAAAACACTTAAAACATTATCATAGGTTCCGTTTTCAAATTCTTTAATTGAGGTAAACATCCACCATTTGTTATTGTTAAATACTACCGTGGTATCTGTTGCTTTTATAGCGTCAAAAATAGTCTTTTCAAATTCCCATTTATAAGGAAAAGAGGTTGCCTTATATAAATCTACAGAATTATTATGAGATGTTTCTGGAATCATATAATATTCATTTTTATATTTAAAGACAAAGGGATATGACATGTGATAATCGTTCTCAATGATTTTTATTGGTTTTGTAACCTTACCATCTCTATGGATTTCAAAAACTGAAATATGTCCTTTATTATTAGCATATAGTAGTTCTTCAATAAATACATAATATATTTCGTTTTCAAAAATTACTATTGGGTCTGCCCAAAACCTGTCTTTTGGCGGTATTATCTTTTTTATCTTTTTAAAATTAAATGGAGTAATTACGTTTTTATCAACAAATTGATACGCAATAAACCATTGGTCATTGTAAAATTTATAATCAATTATTTTTCTAAAGAAACGGAAAGCGTAACTAGTCAATGCCAAAAATCCTACTTTCGAACCTGCGACATCTTCTAATTGCTTTTGTACACTTATATCTTGTAAATTATTTTTTATGATTGCTAAAAAACTTGCCAATACCAAATCTAAATTCTTTGAAGCGGATATCGGGTCAAATCTAACTGATGTTGCAAATTCTTCCTTTTCTTTTTTAACTTTTAAAGTTACCTTTTTGTAGTTGGGTAGTATAGTACTGTTAATTACTTCATTAATTACTGATTTACTCTTATTAACAAAAAAATCATATTGCGGAATGTTATGGCCTTTAATCTTTACTCCAGTAAAATTAAAAATACTAGTAGTTGAACTCTCGATTTTTAGATCATTAATACTATTAATGTAACTAAAATTGAGCGATTTAACAGGTGCTATTAAACTTTTGGCTCCTTTAAATAGTTTTTGATCTAATTTTAAAAAAAAAGTATCGAATCTATTTTCTAAATCTTTATTTAAAATAAAAACATCTACTTGCACTTTTTTATCTATCGCAGCAAAATTATCAATCCAATTGCCAAAAATATTGCTAGGAACTACTATTGCAATTTTCATTTCTTTAAAAGTATTTTTCCTATTTGAAATATTTTATCATAAAATTGCAAAAAACGATATTTACTCGACTTTATATTATTCAAATTTAAACGATACATTGAAATAAAATCATTGGTCATTTGAAATTTCCAAGGATAACGACCTCCACCAAAATCAAAAATTTTAAAGTTACTTTTATCACTAAAAAAATATTTCATTGCCTCCATATAAATAATATCCCCCGGGCTAAATTTTTCGTATTTAATATTGTAGGAATTGTTCCAAACATGTACTACATCATCTTCAATAAAACAGGTAATATAAGATATAATTTCATTTTCGGTTTCTAAGCAAAACGTTAAAGTCATATTATCTTGCTTATAAATAGATTGCAAAAAAGACATCGTTTTAGCAGATTCAAAAAGACYTTTTCTGTGCTGATCCTTTTTATTTCTTTCAATATGAATTTTACTAATTCTCTTTAATATATCTCCCTCATTACCCCAATACAATTTAATTTCAACATCATAATTCTTTTTTAATTTATTGTAATAATTATTTACATTCTTTCGAATATGATTTTTTCTAAATGATAAAAAGTCAATATGATTTTTTTTATAAACTATTGGGTTCTCTCCAAAAAACAGTGTAGGCTTATTATAAACTGATGATTTTAATAAAAAACTAACTAGATGAGATCCTTTTGTTAAATGTGTGAAATCAATCTTATCCCAAGATATTTGTTTATTAATAGTGTCAAAAATTTTAGTTATAACCGGCTTTACATTGGGTCTCGTTTCTATTAAAAAATTAAAAAAATCTCCTTTCCCTAAAAAGGATAATTTTTTATATCCAAAAAATTTAAACACCTTTTCATTCGTAATTACAAGCGGAGCAATACCAACAATTTCATTCCGTTCATGAATACAAATAATTACCAATCTATCTATACTAGATTTATGATGCTGTAACCAGTTAGTCAAAAAATGATATGAGTTATAAATAGAGTTTTGAGATGAGTTTTTCTCAAGGTGTTGCCATTGTTCTTTTATTTCTTTTAAGCCTTCACTATTATCTATTATAGTAACTTCCATTTAACTATTTCTCTTGTGTGATTATATTTCCTTTATAAATATATTTATTTATAAAAAAAATCTTGCCAAAATGATTTAAATACATTTTATCATTTTTTTTAAACAAACATGTGTCTTTTTTCCCTTTATAAACCTCTTTGCTTGGAGACACTTCTAATATAGACATAAGCAAAAAACCTCTTCTTATATAACTAAATGGGAATAGGTGAGAAGCATAATTTGATAAAACATATCCCTGTAAACTATCCTCTTTCAAAAATGAGTTTATGTTTTTTTTAACCTTAGTTAATTTATGACAATAAGAAATACTTTCTTTATCCTGTTTTGCCAATTCTAAGTTGAAATTTCCCTCACTTAATCTTTGAAGAAGTAATGATGCTAAATGAGCGCTTTTTTGATATCTCTCATAATTTGTCAAATTCGAATTACAATCTATGCTGTCTTGAATAACCACATCACCATTATCCCACTTTTCCTCCATAAAATGAATAGTTGTTGACACTTCTTTTTCAAAATTACACGCTTGAACATATGTAGGATAACCTCCTCTATGTTTTGGAAGTAAAGAGGGGTGAATATTTAAAGTTTTATGTTTTGGTTTTCTAAATATTTGAGATGGTATTTTTGTGCCAAAGGACGCTACAATCATAAAGTCATAATCATTTAAACCTTTAATGTTTTTAAGTCCATCATATTCTATAACTCTAATTTTTTTTTCTTCTTTTAGTCCAATTACATTCTCTCTAAAAAACAATTTCTGGTTAACAGTTTTGATTTTATTTTTATAAAGTAACCTGTTTAACTTTATTAATATTGCTTCATGTAATTTACTATAATCTTTGTTTTTAATTAATTTCAAAAGTTTTTTTGGGAAATTTTTGAAATTTGGTTTTGCAAAAATTACATCTACTTTATTCTCAATAAAAAAATTTGTTTTTTTTAAGTCTCTAAGAATAAAAGATAAATACTCTTCATATCCCAAAAATAATATCTTCATTATTTCGTAATTATTAAACTATGTTATTTTTTAAAATTTTTGCTGGAACACCCGCTACAACCACATTATTTGGAAAGTCTTTTACAACAACTGCATTCGCTCCAATACTCACATTATTACCTATTTTTATCGGTCCTAAAACTTTTGCTCCAGAGGATATAATTACATTATCACCTATTACAGGCACATTCAACTCTCCAGATTTACCACCAATAGTAATATTTGAGCCTAACAAGCAATTTTTTCCAATAATTGCTTTTTTATGAATTACAACCCCAATACCACCATACGCAAAAAATGAGCCTTTCCCAATTACTGCTTCATAAGGTATGCTTGAGTTGTAAATCAAAAAAATAAATAATCTAATTATTTTTGGCAGCAATGGAATTTTTCTCTTATACAGCCAGTGGGCTATATAATAAAATTTATATGCGTTAATCATTTAAATAAAATTTTAACAGTTTACTAAATACAATTTCTTCATCAAATAATTCGAATTTTTCTAGTGCATTTTTTGAAAATGATTTATAATTATCTGTATTAAAAAACTGAATTGCCTCCATTAGTTGGCTTTTATCTCCTTGTTTTGTTAGGATACCCTCTTTACCGTTCTCAATAATTTCAGAAATTGAAATCAAATTAGAACTAATTACTGGCTTGCCACAACTCAATGCCTCAATAATAATACCTGGGTAGCCTTCGTTGGGGTGCAAGGTAGGCAAAAGTAGCAGGTCATATTTTATAAGTGTTGGTATTATTTCTTCAGGGGCTAAGGAGCCATGATAAGAAATTTGTTTACCCTGAACTTTTGCAATGAAATTTTTCATTTTTCCCTCAATTGGTCCGTATATAGCCAATGTATAGTTTAAAGGTAATTCTTTAAAAATCTCGATCATTAACTTAACGCCCTTTTGCTTTGTAACACGAGAAATAAAGACAAACTTTTTCGAATATTCATTTTCTACTTGTAGATCTTGTTTCTTTCTTGCGTTTGGAAACCATGTAATAGTATCCTTTTTAAATAGTTCATTAAAATAATTCACTTGCTCCTTTGTTTCCATTAAAACAAGATCTGACTTAAAAATTGTATGTCTTAACCACCATTGAAAAATCTTAGGGTACCCTTCGAATTTTTTATGGAAAAATCCCCCATAAAAATGACAAACTGTTCTTTTATTAAACAGTTTAGAATAAAGTACAATAAATGGTCCTATTGAAATTCTAAAGTCTCGTGTAGCATGCATACTTATCACTTCATATTTCAAAGAAATAAAAGGAAATTTGAACAAAAAAACAATGTAGTCTATAATTTGCCATTTAGGTTTCCAGTTTTTTCTTAATTCATAAAATGTAACTTTTGCATCATTTCTTTTCAAAAAAGATAACAAGTTATAGTTTAGAGAAGAGGCTCCTCCAATAGATCTCAAGTCATTTGTAGGAATGTTACCTATAAAGAGCATCTTCATGTTTTGATAGTTTTATTTGATTCCGACAAAATATCTACATATATAAATGCTAATACTGTAAAAAAGACATATGCTGCTAGCGGACGAGAAAGCAATCCATTACTAATTGTACCTGTGATAAAATAACCTAATATTAAACTACAATAGATCATATTAATTTTGCCTAATAAGATAAGTAACGAAATTATGGTTAGAAAAAAAAAGCCTAAATAAATAATCCCATTTTCTACTAAATATGTAATAACATCGCTATGGGCTCCTTTTTTTTCCCACCACCAAGCATCAATAACAATAAGGTCTGATCCATATCCAGAACCAAATGTCCATTCTAAAAAACTGTTTCTAGACAATTGATCTATTTTCTCAGCATACATAGATAACCTTCCTGATGAAAAATAATCAAGGTCTACCTTGTATTTAATAAAAACAACTAGAATTAAAAGGGGGAGTATAACAATAATTCCTTTTACTATAAGATATTTAAACATGTTATTGCAAAGGTAAAGCATCACAATAATGTATATAAGATAGAGTACTAATGAAGTTCTTATATTATACCCAACTAATAAAAATGTAAAACTTGCAAGCAAAAACACAACCATCCATTTTTTTTTATCACTTCTAAACRATAGGTAACTAATACCTATAAAGCAACAGACCAAAATATAACTATGTGTATGATTTCCAGAAAAATATATTGGTAAGAAAAAAGCCCCTCTATTAAAACTGGGGTCAAAAAATAGCAGTCCAATAAATGTAAGAACAAGACATACTTTAATAACGTTTTTCATGTTCTTTTTCAAATCAAAGCCATTTTTATAATGGGCAATTATCAAAGCAAAAAATAAATAGATTGGAGCAAAAAGTTTCAGCGAGTAATTTATTGAACTAAACAGTGAAATACCATTTAATAAACCTGTTAGAATATTTATAAAGTAAAGGAATATTGAGACTTGGAAAATAAATTTTCCCTTAGAAAATAATTTAAGGTTTCTGACTATAAAAACAACTAATAATGGTAGTAATATATACTCTATAATTGTTGAAAAATCACTCGGTAATTTTAATATATTATATTTCTCATCATTGGGTGTAAAGTGCCTTTGAAAGTAACTTAACTTTACCAATAAATAAGAAAAAATCAATTTAATGAAAACTAGAAATAGTATCGATTTAAATATGAAACTATCGATATTAATCTTTAACTTTTCTGACATAAAAAATTATTCAAATGCTACTTCAACATTATAAAGTTGAATAATTTCCTTTTCTGTTAATGAGCGTGAATATAGTTTCAAACTTTTCATACTCCCCCCATCCAAAGGATATTTAAATTCATTATTCAACAACATACCCCCTAAATAAAGATGATCTCCTATCATATCATGCGTTGATATGTTCTCGAATTCGGCATACAATTCTGACTCTACATAAAATTGTAATTTGCCGTCGGCAAAATTAATAGAAGCAAAATAAGGTGTATCTGGCATTAATTGAACGGAATCGTAATATAATTTAGAATACCCTTGTTTCATATCATAATTTTCTGCCCATAATCTTTGATTTCCAAATGCACCTGACAATTTTCTTGCGGGTAAGTATAAATATATTGGGCTATTAGATGAAGGAGAATTGCCTCTATATGCTAAAAGGGTTCTCGGAATCTTTGCTTCCATACCTTGGAATTTAAACCAAAAACTAATATTAAAATCTTTTTTAATGTTCAAATTGATATTTGGAATTTTAWWAWAARAWRRGCTGTTCTTGTTAAACGTAACTCCATTTTTTGAAAAACTAACATTCTCATAAGTTGCACTATCAATATTTTTAGATGTAAGTGCGTTTTCGAACACCAAATAATCCTCTTTTGGCCCAACAACTTTGACTTCTTTAATAGGTGTCACCTTTTCATTCACTTGTTTCTTAACCTTGTCACTACAGGCTATTAAACTCAAAAATATCAAAATACAAACACTACATTTCTTTACCATAATACTCTTTTTTATAAATTTTATTAATTGTTACAAAAATAACAATTGATATTAGACTAACTGAGGGATAGTGCAAAAAATTCCCTCTCAATAGAATACTTAAAATAACTGGTATTAAAAGTAATATTATTTTTTTATTTGAGTAACTATATATAGTTCTAAAATAAATAAATAAATAAATTGAGGTTCCTATGAAACCATAATTTAAAAATAAATCTACAAAATCTGTCTGAGTCGTATAACTAACCGCGCCAATACCCCCAATAAAATAATGGATTAAATGCCAACGTTCGGTAACTTCATTTATAACATCTACTATTAATACATCTCTATAAGAGAAAAAGGCCGTAATCAATCCGTTATCTGTATATACTCTGTTTAACACCTCGTTATTTTCGATAATATATAGTATGCCAAGTGAAATTAAACTTATTGCCACTATAAAAAATACCGTCATAAAAACACCGAAGTACTTACGTTCAATTCTACTTTTTATTTTTATAAACACAAAATAAACACTAGAAATTAAAAGAAAAAAGTACAGTGTTTTACTTCCACAAAATAAACTTGACAAAACACAAGTGATTAAGAAAAAATAAGAAAACTTCCCTTTGTAGATGTAAAACAGCGTTATAGCAAGCATGTAAAAATAAGAAGCTTCAGCATTACTTTTAAACATTCCGTTAATGCCAAATCGATTACTATACGATTTAAAAAATGGTGCCTCAAAAAAATACCCAATCAAAATTAAAACAAAATTTAAAACAATTATTAATTTTAAAAGGTTGAGCACTGGTTTAACCTTAAACGAATCATAAAATTGTTGAAAAAAAACGACAATTATTAACCCAAACAAAAACAAAGATTGCATATACAAACTGTAATAAATAGCCTGCTGATCTAGATTTAGCGTATAATTGCTAATTATATTAAAAGCAACTAAAATCAAAAGGAGCCCCAAGGTTTTGTATTGTTTGGATAACAAAACTTTTCTCAAAACAAAAAAACCTAAAACCACAACGATTACACCTTTTAAACTAAACGTATATCTTGTTACACCAGCACTTACTTTATATATAAAATCTGTTGCAAGTACTAAAGGTAAAAAAAATAGAACAACAAGTGTTGCCAAATTTTCGCTTAATTTCTTTAGATATTCCATTATGTAACATGAATTTTTTTGTAATAATATCTCAATCCATAGTACCTTACAATTAGTGAAAGCGCACTAATAACGGTCAAACCTATTAAACCGTATGATTTGTAACAGAAATAACTCGCAATAATATTAAAACTTACCGTTGCCAAATTTATTTTTAAGTTTTCGAAAAATTGTTTTTTTATTAAAATTTGTGCCCCTAAAATAACCGAATTTGATTGCACAATTTTTCCTATAATTAAAATCATAAACAATGTA
>NVSL01000087.1 GCA_002401215.1 Flavobacteriaceae bacterium
ATCAATATCCTCTGGCAACGCGGTATTTTCATTGCGTTTTAGTCGATCAATATCACCCTGCTGCCGAGCAATATAACCTGCATATTTAATATGAATTTCCGCCTGCTCTTCAATTTCAAAATCGATGTTATTATCCAAAATAAACTGAGTTAATTTTGGTAAAACCTTTAAATCGTCAAAAGAAATTTGAGGTCTAGAAGCAATCCTAATAATCTTCATTGGTTGAGAAATAATAGCTGTCCCCTTCTCTTCTAAAACTCCATTTATCTCTTCTGGCCGTAAACTTGTTTCTTTTAAAAATTGAACAAATAAATCCGTTTTTTCTTGCTTTTCAATTACGCGATCCATCCGTTCTTGACTCGCTAATCCCAATTCAAAACCTTTCTTTGTCAGCCTTAAATCCGCATTATCTTGTCGCAACAAAGTTCTGTATTCGGCACGAGAAGTAAACATTCTATACGGCTCATCTGTTCCCTTTGTAATTAAATCATCAATTAAAACTCCGATATAAGCTTCGTCTCTTCTTAGGATAAATGGTTCTTTATTTTGAACATTTAAAGCGGCATTAATCCCCGCCATTAATCCTTGGGCACCTGCCTCTTCATAACCCGTTGTCCCATTAATTTGTCCTGCGAAATACAAGTTCTTAATCAACTTGGTTTCTAAGGAATGTTTTAACTGTGTAGGTGGAAAATAATCATATTCAATCGCGTAACCGTAACGTAAGAATTTTACGTTTTCAAAACCCGCAACTTTACGTAAAGCCAAATCTTGAATATCATCTGGCAACGAAGTAGAAAAACCATTCACATAAATTTCATTCGTTTTCCAACCCTCAGGTTCTACAAAAATCTGATGCCTTTCTTTACTCGCAAATCGATCAATTTTATCCTCAATAGATGGGCAATATCTTGGACCTGTACTTTTAATTCTACCACTAAACATTGGAGATCTATCAAAACCCTCTCGCAATAAATTATGAACTTCTAACGAAGTATATGTCATATAACAAGAACGCTGTTCGGTAAGCGGCTTCATCTCTTTTAAATAAGAAAACTTCACCGGATTTTCATCTCCAGGTTGCTCAATCATTTTAGAAAAATCCAATGATCTTGCATCCACTCTTGGTGGTGTTCCTGTTTTCATTCTTCCAGATTCAAATCCTTTTTCTACTAAATCTTCTGTGATTCCTGTTGAAGCACTTTCACCAGCTCTACCGCCTCCAAAAGTTTTCTCACCAATATGRATCAATCCATTTAAAAAAGTACCTGCAGTTACAATAACTGTCTTCGATTTTATTTCAATTCCTAAAGTAGTTTTAACTCCAATAATTTTATCGCCGTCAAATAATAATCCATTCACAGCATCCTGAAACATATCTAAATTATCGATATTTTCTAATTGATAGCGCCACTCTTCAGCAAAACGCATCCGGTCACTTTGAGCCCTTGGACTCCACATTGCGGGCCCTTTAGACTTGTTCAACATCTTAAATTGTATCGCGGTTTTGTCAGTAATAATTCCGCTATAACCACCCAAAGCATCAATCTCTCGAACGATTTGTCCTTTTGCAATTCCACCCATGGCAGGGTTGCAACTCATCTGTGCAATGTTTTGCAAACTCATCGTAATTAATAACGTGTGAGCGCCTAAATTTGCCGCAGCCGCAGCCGCCTCAGATCCTGCATGACCTCCACCGATAACAATGACGTCGTATGTTGTTGTGTAAATACTCATAGTGTTCCACGTGAAACGCGGGATTTAAAATTTGCGCAAAGATAAGTAATAATCCTCTTTACTCCTCATTAAAGATTTATCGGCATCCGCCTTATCTTTATATCCACAATAATGTAAAATACCGTGAATCATTACGCGGTTTAATTCATCATTAAAAGAAGTTTTGAATGTGTTAGCATTCTCTGTTACTCTATCAATAGAAATAAAAATATCGCCCGAAATTAGCTTACCCATCGTATAGTCAAAACTGATAATATCTGTTAAAGTATCATGATTTAGAAACTCAATATTCTTTTTTAATAATTGTTCGTCAGAACAGAAGATATAATTAACTTCTCCTAGTTTAAATTGTTCTTTTTCAATTGATTGACTAATCCAATTAATCAAATATTCTTGATTTTCTAGGGTAAATTCTATTTCGTTATTGAATGCTATCATTTGACTTAAAATATTCTTGAACTTTCTTTTTATAATGAGAGCGCAAAGGTAGTGATTGCCTGTTTAAAATCTCATTTTGATTAAACCATAGTTTTGTATCATCAATATCTTTAATTGTCCTGTTTTCAAACTGTGTTTTATTAGAATCTGATTTGCGTTTAGAATCAATTCCTTGCTCCTGAGCAGCTTCTTGCAATTTTAATAACTGATGTTTTAACGCTAACATTTTTTGCAAATTTTTATTCGTAAATCCTTTTTCTAACAAACCCTTTTCTAGTTGCTCCATTTGTTTTAAAGCTTCTTCACCAGCGCCATTTCCCGTTCCTATTTTATCTTTCAATGCTTCTTCTAAAAGCTGACGTAACTGTGCTTGCTGTTTATAAATTTCATAGAGTTCTCCACTCATTTGCTCACCTTGACCCTCTCCTGATTTACTTCCATTTTCGCCTTCTCCTTCTTTTCCTTTATCTCCATTTTTATCCCCGGGTTTCTCCCCTTTTTTTACACCATCTTCCATTTTACCAATAGCGTCTTCTTGCTTCTGAATAATATCTGGCAAACCAAAAGAATCTCCTTTACCTTGACCCATCGATGGATTTGAATTTTGTAGACTATCTAAAATATTACTCAACAAATAAGCGATATTATTCGCTGCTGTCATCACAAATTGTTGATCGGAAATACCTACATCAAATTGATTTTCTGTAAAGTGATTCAAAGACGCATCCAAATAAAAATGAGCGTCAGATAAATCTTTAAAAATTGATGTCCCTATCTTTGGTTGACGCATAGATAAGGTATATAAACTATCGTCGATATGTTCAAAATACTCTTTTAAAAGATGCTGTTGTTTTAGTTTGTTAGAAAAGTCTGGATGTGAATTATTTATCTCCGAAAATGCTTTCATAAAATCTTCTTGTTGGAAAGAAAATGCCAGCAAATTTTCTAAAACTCCACGCAACATTTCAATATCTTCATCCATACTTTCTCCCTGCATCGATTGCATAGCTTGCTGCATTTTACCGCTCATCTGCTTCATTTTTTTTGCAGCATATTTTTGCTTCTTACCAGCAGATTGTTTGCTTTTTTCTGATTGTTCTTCGCTCTCACTACCCTCCGGTTTTTCTTTTGATTCTGACTCTTCTAATTTTTCAGTTGCTTCGTTTTGATCCTTTTCAATAGCTTTTTCATCATTCTCGGTTTTGGGTAAATCCATTGGTTTTTGCAAACCTTCATTTTCCTTATCTAAATCATCTAACTCCTTTTTTATGTCGTCAAATTCTTTATTTAATTCCTTTTGTTTCTCTGATGAATTTTCTTTTTCTTCGGATAACTCCTCTTGTTTTTCTGATAGCTCTTCTAACTTTTCCTGAATCTGATTTGCTTTCTGTTCTACATARAAACGTTTTGTCAATTCTAAAATACGTTCTAAATTTCGTTCATTTTGACGGTTATTTTCGGTAAGTTTCTTTAGCTTTTCAGTCAACTCTTCTTTATTCAACTTCTCCGCTAACTTTTTTAATTCTTCTCTAAGCTTTTCTTGTTTTGCCAACTCTTTCGCCTCTTTCAATCGCTTTTGAATGTCCTCCTTTTTGCTTTCTAACTYCTGATTTTCACTCTTTGATTGTTCCTCTAAATTTTGATTAATTTCTTCTGTTTGACGCTGCATCATATTTTCATATTGTTCCTGACGCTGCATAAAATTCTCTAATTTCTTTTGATCATTCCAATTCATTTCTGATTTGTTTTGAAGAGATTCTTCCAACTTTTTTAAATCATCCTTTACCTCTTTACTTTTTTCAATTGATTTTTCTRAATCAGATATTGATTCTTTTTCATCTTCTAAAATCTGTTCTTTTAATTCTGTTTCCGTTTTTTTATAATATGAAAAAGTAGCGCTCTTTGTTGATTTATTTCCGTTGACTTTATCATTGTCAAAAACTTCAAAATACATTTCATAACCAACCCCTTCTTGTAATTTTATTCCTTCTGGAAACACATAATAAAATTCCTCAAAACTCGATTTCTTAATCGGAATCTCTACATCCTTTTGAGCTTGAGAATTCCTTTTATCATAATAAATCAATCGTAATTTTTGTAAACCATAATCATCAGAAAGCTGACCAATAAATTGAACTGGACCTCTGGTGATTGAATCAATATCAGATCGAACATCAATTTTTGGATAGGTATCCCGAATCACATCCACCGAAAAATTTAACGACTCATAATTTTGAAGTTCACTATTTGATGTTGAAATTTGGTAGTCTAATTTTTGAAATACTTTTTTATCAAATTCAAATTCATCGGTGGCTTTTACATCAAAGAAACTAGAATCTTTGGCGTAGAATAAAACGATTTCTGTATTTCTACTTTTTAATTTCCATGTGATTTTTGTTCCTTGAGGCACAATTGCATTCCCAGTATTTTTAATCAATTCATCTTTCTTTTGAGTATAAGATGGATAGTCCAAATGCATTTTAAAATCTGTAATTACTGGAGTAGGAATTACAACAACCTGATACTCTTTTGATCTAACTCCATTCGACTCAACATAAAAATAAATCGAGTTTTGAATAGCTGAAAATGAATATTCAAATTGTCCTAAATCTATATTCTGTGTAAAATAATTCTGATCGTTAAAATGAATATTTACATCCTCAGGAATTGTCTTACCCGCTGTTTTAATTTGAATTTTAATTGATTCTCCCTCAATCACTTTTAAGTCTTTATTCTGAATAACAAAGCTAAAAGGTGCGGGTGGCTCGTATGCGGTTTGATGATGTACAACACGCTCATAACTATCKSYAAACMAATYMWTMTTTCCMGWAATAAWKGWYAMKAKCMAAATRAKAATTGGWATCGMTRMRTATTTWARATACTTKKTATTYGTASYAAARTYWATWGCWTWTTTAAAMGGWATMGGWYYTAAKTYSSRWGAYTTYTGMTCKATRCTYGCYAMTAATAAWTCMGAYTSWWWMKSWKYTTGYTGMAGCTGYARMACRTTYARYAATTTATCATYTATTTCGTTGAAGTGTTTCCCAATTAATTTAGCCGCATCCTCTAAAGAAATCCTTTTTTGTAAACCGATGAGTTTAGAAATAGGCATCAAAATATAAATCACTAAAAAAGTGAATTCAACCAAAATAAAAACCCAAAATAAAACAGTTCGCTCAAAAGGTTGTAGCCAAAAAACAGACTCAATAAATAGGATGAAAATAAAATACAACAATCCGAAAGCAGCAAATAAAATGATTCCCTTAATCAACTGGTTTGTATAATACTTTTTTACAAAGGCGTGTAACTTGGTTTGTATGTTTTGGAAGTTATTCAAACTAACTATAATAATTATTAAAACTATTAACCCTTACTCTGTCTCTATTAGATAATATCTGAGAAACAGCAAGCGGAACAGCTAAAAGACCAAACATAAATCCCGTTTTAAAATGGAAAAAGGCTTCTCTTGGAACATTATAATACATCCAAATAGCAAATATTGGAGTCCCTGTTAAAAAAAACAAAGTCCCAGAAATTCTTAATATTTTAGACGGTTTTGTGTAAATTTCATTAACTACATAATCATTTCTTTTATTACAGTGAGAACAAATAAGAGAGATGCTTTCACCTTTATCCATTTCTAATTCTACCCGAGTATTAGAACTATTTCTAAATAGAATTTCACTATTGCAACTTTTACATTTGGTAAATAATCTCATTTGTTCTTTTTAATAAAAAGCTTGAAAAAATTAATAATCAATAAAAATACACTTTTTACAATCTAATAGTATCTTTGCACTTTATTTTAACAAAAATTTTCGTCGATGTCTAACATACGTGTTCGCTTTGCGCCTAGTCCAACGGGTCCTTTGCATATTGGTGGTATAAGAACTGCTCTTTTTAATTATTTATTTGCAAAAAAAAATAACGGAACTTTTATCCTTCGGATTGAAGATACCGATCAAAACCGTTATGTAGAAAATGCCGAACAATATATAAAAGATGCCTTGGATTGGTGTGGGATTCCTGCTGACGAAACCGTTGGTAAGAACGAAAAATTTGGACCTTATCGTCAATCGGAACGAAAAGAAATCTATAAAAAATATGCGCAAGAATTAATTGATTCTGGCAATGCATATTATGCTTTTGATACTGCGGAGGAATTGGACAAAGAGCGAAAAGAACATGAAGAAAAAGGTAAAACTTTTATCTATAATTGGCATAATCGTAAAAGAGGTAGATTAGTAAACTCCTTAGTTTTATCTGCGGATGAAGTGAAAATCAGAATTGAAAATGGTGATAAGTATGTGGTTCGTTTTAAATCTCCTGAAGGTGAAATTTTAGAAATGAATGACATCATCCGTGGTAAGATTACGATTGATACGAATGTGTTGGATGATAAAATTTTGTTTAAATCTGATGGGATGCCTACCTATCATTTAGCAAATATTGTGGATGATCATTTGATGGAAATATCGCATGTGATTCGCGGAGAAGAGTGGTTGCCTTCTATGGCATTACACATATTATTGTATCGTGCTTTTGGTTGGGATTCTCCAGAATTTGCGCACTTACCATTGATATTAAAACCAACTGGAAAAGGAAAATTAAGCAAACGTGATGGTGATAAATTAGGGTTTCCAGTATTTCCGTTAGCATATACAAATGAGGCAACAAACGAAGTTTCTCGTGGATATAAAGAAGATGGATATTTCTCTGAAACCGTTATCAATTTTTTAGCCTTTTTAGGATGGAATCCCGGAACGGAACAAGAATTATTTTCGTTGGATGAATTGATTTCAGCTTTTGATTTAAGTCGTGTTAATAAATCTGGAGCTCGTTTTGATCCAGATAAAACCAAATGGTTTAATCAACAATATTTGCAGAAAAAAGCTGATACGGAATTGGCGGAGTTGTTTAAACCCTTCATTGCGAATGAAATGAAGCAATCTACTTCTGATAATGAGATTGCTTCGTCGTATACTCCTCGCAAAGACGAATATATCATAAAGGTCGTTTCTCTTATTAAAGAACGTGCCACTTTTGTTGCTGACTTTTGGGAGTTGAGTAAATTCTTTTTTATTGCTCCAACAGAATATGATGCAAAAGCATCCAAAAAACAATGGAAAGAAGCAACACCTCAAATAATGAAAGATTTGGTGGAGGTTTTAAAATCTATAGATGATTTCTCATCACAAAATATTGAAACGATTGTAAAAGAATGGTTGACCAAAAACGAATTAGGGTTTGGTAAAGTGATGCCTCCATTTAGATTGGCTTTGGTGGGCGCCATGAGTGGTCCTCATTTGTTTGATATAGCAGATATGATTGGGAAAGATGAAACTGTAAAAAGAATTGAAGTCGCTGTTGAGAAATTGTAACTTCGACCCGATAACCATCGGGTCCGCTCAGCTACCGTATCTATTCACAGTGTGACTTTGAGTTACACCGTGAATAATTTTGACTTTATAAATGTTGGTACTTGTCATTACTGCGATACCGATAATTATCGGTACAGTAATCTATACTTAACTTATTCTGGATTCTGCCTACGCAGGAATGACAAAACGCCTTCCATCACACTAGACGTTTGTTACCTTACTTAAAAAGAAAAGAGTTTCTGTAAATTTGTAATAATTCTCCTCCTTTAAAAGGAGGAGTGGATTCACAAAAAGTGAATTCGAGGTGGTTATTTTATTTCTAATTTTACATTATACTTAGATAATATCTCTAGATAATTTTCTGGAATAAAATTCTTTGCGCTAAAATTTTCTTGACGTTCTTTTCGCATTCTAAGATGTTCTATAGATCTTAAAAAACGCCTTAATTCGTTTTGAGTTTCAATAATTAATCCAGGGGCTTTCATGTTTTTTCCAACTTCATTTTTAGCAATCATCGTAAAATAAGAAGAGTTACAATGTTTGATTTCTCCTGTTTGGATGTTTTGAGATTCTACCCGAATCCCAACAACCATTGAAGAATTACCAACATAATTTACTTGAGACCTCAGCGTGACCAATTCACCAACTTCTATTGGGTTTAAAAAATCTACTCTGTTTACTGATGCTGTTACGCAATATTGTCCAGAGAATTTTGAGGCTGATGAAAATGCTGCTTTATCCATCAATGATAAAATAAACCCTCCGTGAATTTTACCAGAAAAATTAGAATGTGATGGTAGCATTAATTCCGTTAAGGTGATTTTAGAATCTTCGGTTTTTTTATAAATTTTCTTCATCAACAAATAAAATTATCAGATTAGTAAATGTAAAAATACTCATTATTTTAACTAAATTTTTGGGTGTTTAAATTATTGTCAAAATAAAAATATTTCTTACCTTATAAGTCATTATTATTAACCTTAAAACTAAAAAACATGTTAGGATACATTTGGGTATTGCCCGTATTATTTTTAATTGCATCAGGATTCTTTATCGTAAAACAACAAACAATTGCCGTGGTAGAGCGCCTTGGAAAATTCACCAAAGATTACGGTGCAGGATTCAATTTTAAAATTCCGTTGATAGATAAAGTTGTAGGAAGAGTTAGTTTACGAATCCAACAATTAGATGTAATTGTAGAAACAAAAACGAAAGATGATGTGTTTGTGCATCTAAAAATATCGGTACAATATCAAATCCAAAGAAATCATGTGTACGATGCTTTTTACAAATTACAAAATCCACAAGAACAAATTACGGCCTTCATTTTTGATACTGTGAGAGCAGAAGTTCCGAAGATGAAGTTAGATGATGTCTTTGTAAAAAAGGAAGAAATTGCAGTAGCTATTCAGCGTGAATTGAAAGAAGCAATGCTAAATTATGGATATGATATTGTAAAAGCATTGGTTACTGATATTGATCCGGATGAGAATGTGAAAATTGCGATGAACCGTATCAACGCTGCTGAACGTGAAAAAGTTGCTGCACAACACGAAGGTGATGCACAGCGTATTTTGATTGTAGAGCGCGCAAAAGCAGAGGCTGAAAGTAAACGATTACAAGGTCGTGGTATTGCTGATCAACGTAGAGAAATTGCACGTGGATTAGAAGAGAGTATGGTTATTTTAAATAGAGCTGGTATTAACTCTCAAGAAGCATCGGCTTTAATTATTGTAACGCAACATTATGATACTTTGCAAAGTATTGGGTCTAAATCTGGGTCTAATTTAATTTTATTACCAAACAATCCAAACGCTGCGAGTAACATGCTTACTGATGTTGTTACAGGTATGGTTGCTGCTAATAAATTRAATRWRKCARRTWNANNTGATAAARMWWMTGASTAATAATGATATTAACAACCACAAATAATTTAGAAACACATAAAGTACGAGATTATTTAGGAATTGTAACAGGGGAAACTATTATAGGAGCAAACATTTTTAAAGACTTTTTTGCGGGTATTAGAGATATTATTGGTGGTAGAGCTAGCTCTTATGAAAAAGTGTTACGAGAAGCAAAAGATATCGCTTTAAAAGAAATGGAAGAAGAAGCTTTTCGCCTTGGTGCTAACGCAGTAATTGGAATAGATTTAGATTATGAAACTGTGGGTCCTAAGGGAGGTATGTTAATGGTTACAGCATCTGGAACTGCTAT
>NVSL01000088.1 GCA_002401215.1 Flavobacteriaceae bacterium
ATATTCATATAGATATATTCTTTTATAAAATTTTGATAGTGTTCATAACGCTCAAATATTTGACGGATATAAGTATATGGCTCAATTCCACGAACATATCCAAACTTAATTATGGGATTATTATAGTTCTTTGTATTGCTCAAAGCTACAATCATTTCTTCAACATTACTATCCCATTTTAAACTATCTAAGCCTTTTTCTTTTGCCAATCGCTGCGCATCTTTCACGTGTTCATATCCACAATTGTAAGATGCCATTGTAAATTTTATTCGCTGAGTTTCATCTGTAATCTTATCAAACCTATTGTATAAAATTTTTAGATATTTTGYACCTCCCGCCAAATTATCTTCAGGATTAAACCGATTCTTCACACCCATTTCCTTCGCAGTTGCAGGCATCATCTGCATTAAACCTCCAGCACCAACCCAAGATTTTGCATGAATTTTAAATTGCGATTCTTGATAAATCAACGCTGAAAGTAAGCGCCAATCCCAACCTAATTTTTCTGACTCCATTTTTATTAAATCGTCATACTCACTTATTGAGTTTGAATTTAAACTATAAAATTCACTTTTTACGCGCCTTCTGAACTCTCGTTTATGTTTAAAATATTTATTGTAAATCACATTATATTCCGATTTCTTTTTAAACTCTTTTAACCAAGAATTTAATTTTTCTAACAACTCCGGAGAATTCAACCGAACCGCCCAAGCACTTTTTTGCGACAAACTAATAGGAACTCGCACATCCAATTTTGGGTAGGTAGAAGCCAACAAACTCGCAATATTTTCATCGGCAATGGTATATTCAATTTTACCATCTGCCACCATTTTTATAATTTCTTCGGTGGTTAAACTACCATCTAATTTTTCAATTTTTATCTCTCCTCCAATTTCTTCTGATAAATTTTGAAGCCGGTTATAATAGCCTGTTTTTTCTCTTACTGATACTGTTTTACCCTCTAACTCAATTGCATCCTGTATCAAAACTTTATCAATCTGATGCAATTTCATTTTACGCCAATTGTCAGGTTTTTTCTGAACCAACACTTGATGTGTCAAATAAATATACTTCGAAAAAGCTACTTGTTGCTGACGTTCACTGGTAATTGTCAATCCGTGCGCCATCAAATCCACCTTGCCATTATTCAAATTATCAATCAAATTATCAATATCATTGGCAACAATAATTTCTAATTCAACGTCTAAATATTCAGCAAAGTGTTGCAATAATTCATACTCAAAACCCATGGTTTGCCCCTTGTACAAAAAATAACTTGTAGCACTATAAGTGGTAGATGCTTTTAATTTACCTTCTTTAATATGTGTGGTTAAATCTTTTTTAACTGATGGCTTTGTGTGATCAGGAGTTGTAGAACATGAAATTAAAAGAATGCTGAATAACAATAAATACCATTTTTTTAAAAACATAGATTTGGGGTTATTTAATTTATAGCTCCTGAAATTAATATCGAAAACCTGTTGTGCATTTAGAGAAAACTGCGTCAATTCGACCCGATAGCTATCGGGTGATTTTTAGTAGCAAAAGCGAATAAAAATAGTATCGAGAATAGTRTTTTCTTTAAATAAYRGTTCTCGATACAAAATTTTTATCAAAATTTCATCCGATAGCTATCGGATCGAACTGACGTTTCAAATAAWAKWYAYYWCTTAATTGCACAACGGGTATCGAGAATATTTTTCTAATTTGTCAACTTCATAGTTCTCCAGAATCTGCAAAGCTAAAATACGCTTTTTCGGTAATAATCAAATGATCCAACACTTTAATATCTAAAGTTGCGCCTGCTACTTTTATTTTCTGAGTCAATTTTTTATCAGCTACACTCGGATTTAAAGTCCCTGAAGGATGATTATGCGCCAATATAATTGCAACAGCACTAACCTCCATCGCCTTTTTAAACAGCAAACGCGTATCTACCAATGTGCCGGTAATTCCGCCTTTACTTAATTGTATTTTACTTACAATCGCATTTGAATTATTGAGATACAGCACCCAAAATTCTTCGTGCTGTAAATCGCCAATTATAGGTTGCATAATTTCGAAAACTGCTTTACTACTATTCATTTTTGGGCGCACCAATGCTTCTTCTAATCTTCGCCTTCTCCCCAATTCTAAAGCGGTAATTATTGAGATGGCTTTGGCTTCACCTATCCCTTTAAATTCTATTAAATTGTTGACAGATAATTTTGCCAGCGCATTTAAATTATTCCCAACCGATGCCAATATTCGTTTAGATAAATCTACTGCAGATTCACTCCTATTACCAGATCCAATTAGGATAGCTACCAATTCAGCATCCGAAAGTACAGCCTTTCCTTTGCGTAATAATTTCTCTCTTGGGCGGTCGTCTTCATTCCAATGTTTAATAGAAAATAGAGAGGTTTTATCATCCATAACTTCTTTTTTTACCAAAGATAAGTTTTATATATTTGTATGAAATATTTCTATAATATGAAACGAGCATGTATACTGTTTCTCTCTCTAGAGAATGACAATAGCGAACAGCATGTGACTGTTGAAAAAACAATAAATATAGCCACATGAAAATTATAATTGCTGGTGCCGGCGACGTCGGATTTCATCTTGCAAAACTTTTATCTTACGAGTCACAAGATATTTATGTGATTGATTTAGATAGCGACAAACTCAATTATTTAGACACGCATCTCGATGTTATTACCACAAATGGCGATGCAACTTCCATACAAACTTTGATCGATATTGGTATTGCCAAAACCGATTTACTTATTGCAGTTACCGATTCGCAAAACACCAATTTTACCGTAGCTGCGATCGGGAAAAAACTTGGGGCTAAAAAAACAATTGCCAGGATTAACAATCCTGAGTTTATAAACAATCCTGTTTTCGACTTTAAAGAATTAGGAGTAGATGCCGCAATTTCTCCTGAAGAATTAGCTGCTGTAGAAATTAAAACTTTACTTAATCATTCCGCCTTTAACGACTCTATTGTTTTCGAAAATGGCGTATTAAATATGGTAGGAAGTACCTTAAGCAAAAGCTCTCCTCTTTTAAATTTAACCGTACAACAAGCAAAAAATAAATTTTCGGATATTGATTTTATCATCATCGCCGTAAAACGTTTTGAAGAATCTCAAACAATTATCCCTCGTGGAGATACCCTTTTTAAGATGGCAGATGAAGTTTATTTTTCGTGTCCAAAAGAAAGCATTTCTAAAATTCATAAATTGATTGGGAAAGAATCTGTCCCTATTAAAGATGTCATGATTTTAGGCGGAAGTAAAATTGGCGAAAAATCTGCCAAAAAATTATGCCAGCAAAAATACAACGTAAAGCTGATTGAAAAAGACAAAGACAAAGCATTTTATTTAGCAGAGAAATTAGAAAACACACTGGTTATACAAGGTGATGGTCGTGATTTAGAATTATTAGAAGAAGAAAATATCAGAGAGATGGATGCCTTTATTGCTGTGACCGGGAACTCTGAAACCAACATCATGTCTTGCTTGGTAGCAAAATCTAAAGGGGTTAAAAAAACAATTGCTTTGGTTGAGAATATGGATTATATTAATATTTCGCAAACTATCGGAATTGATACGCTTATCAATAAAAAATTATTGGCAGCGAGCGAAATTTTTAAACATGTCCGTAAGGGAGAAATCCTAGCACTCGCAAATCTAAAACATGTAGATGCCGAAGTGTTAGAGTTTCAAGTCTCGCCAAATTCTAAAGTCACAAAGAACATTATTAAAGATATTAGACTTTCTAGAAATGCCGTTTTTGGAGGTGTAATTAGAGACGGAAAAGCACTCATGACTTTCGGAGATTTTCAAATAGTTGCTGACGATAAAGTGGTGGTTTTCTGCTTGCCAGATGCCATTGAAGATGTTGAGAAATTATTTAAATAGCCTTCAATTAATAATGAAAAAGGAATGATGAAAAATACCTTTGAACCTTTGAACCTAAATCAAAATTGAAAAACCTTAACTACCAAATAATAATTAGCTTTCTGGGGCTCACTTCAATGCTCAACGGAGTGTTCATGTTATTGGCAATTCCGTTTAGTTTGTATCATAAAGAAGAAGCTGTCAGCGGAATTTTATCCGCAGGATTGGTCACTATCATTCTTGGCTTTATCATGTGGTACACCAACAGAAATGCACCAAAAAATCTGCATAAAAAAGAGGGTTATATCATCGTTACTTTTGGTTGGTTGATTTTAACTTTAACCGGAACACTCCCCTATTTATTTACAGGGGCAATCCCCAATTTTACCGATGCAATTTTCGAAACCATGTCCGGATACACCACAACAGGAGCTTCCATTTTAAATGATATTGAGGCGGTACCAAAAGGAGTTTTATTTTGGCGATCTGCAACACATTGGATTGGCGGTATGGGAATTATCGTACTCACCATTGCCATTTTACCGATGTTAGGAATTGGCGGTATGCAGCTATTTATGGCGGAAGCTCCTGGTCCATCTGCCGATAAAATGCACCCCAGAATTACGGAGACTGCAAAACGTTTATGGTTGATTTATTTCTCACTGACAATGGCAGAATTCCTGCTTTTAAAAATTGCGGGAATGACATGGTTCGATGCTATCAATCATGCAATGGCGACTTTAAGTACCGGTGGATTTTCGACCAAAAATGCAAGTGTAGCTTATTGGAATGGAATGCCTTTAGTGCAATATATCATTGCGCTATTTATGTTTATTGCGGGTACCAATTTTATCTTAACCTATTTTGCTTTTAAAGGAAAATTTAAAAAAATATTACAAAACGAAGAGTACAAATGGTACTTTTTAGGAACTCTAGGGATGGTTATTATTATTACCATTTTGATTGTCAATTTTCAAGATCCAAACTTGCAAACGAGTGTCAATCATCCGATGCCGTGGGGCGAAGTTGAATCTGCTTTTAGGCACGCTTCCTTTCAGGTAATTGCGGTTTTAACCACCACTGGTTTTGTGTCGGCAGATTATACGATGTGGAATTCTTTTGCCACTATGATTATCTTTTCGCTCTTTTTTATTGGCGGTTCTGCGGGATCAACTTCTGGGGGTGTAAAAATTGTGCGTCATATAATTATGATTAAAAGCAGCATCCTAGAATTGAAAAAATTGCTACACCCAAGTGCTATCATTCCGGTACGATATGGCGGAAAAGCAGTACATCAGAATATTGTGTTTAACATCTTATCCTTCTTTGTTCTTTATATGTTGATCTTTATTTTAAGCACCGTGGCATTGACCTTTTTAGGATTGGATTTTATGTCTGCTCTCGGAGCAGCAGCATCCTCTTTGGGTAATATCGGTCCAGCATTAGGTAGTTTAAGTCCTGTTGATAATTACGCAAGTTTATCTGATGGCGCCAAATGGTTTTGCTCCTTTTTAATGCTAATAGGACGTTTAGAATTGTTTACTGTACTGATTTTATTAACTCCTTATTTTTGGAAGAAGAATTAAACTCAAAAAACACATTTCTCTATTAAATAGAAATCTAATCAAACATAAATGTTGAAAAAATTTATTCTGCTTTTTACCTTAATTATTTCTTTGTATTCTTATTCCCAAGAAATGGAAAAGTACAAAAAAGTCACTGGACAAATTGTTCCTATTAGAACTGAGACAATTGAAAAGAAATTCAAAAATGGTCAAATCAAAGAAATTAAAACATTGACTACTTATGAATATAATGGAGAAGAGTATATCTATTTTAGTGGTGAATATATTCTATATTCGAAAAAGGGAATTGTCCTACTTAAAAGAGTACATAATAAATTTGGCTCTCCTCTTTCTATTAAATCGTCACATCAAAGGTAGACAGTCCAATTTGTTATTTCCACAAATGTGGCGCTACATTTTCAAATAAAAATCCTTCACCAAATCAATATAATCTTGCGTATAAACATGACGTTCAATTTCAATAACTAATTCTGATTTTTCGATTTCAGTTTTTTTAAATGAAAATTGAACTAAGCTCCTTTTTATATCTGACGATGAAGTTCCTCTAACTCTCGTAATTCTATTTAGAAACAAACCATTGATTTCTGCAAGACCTAAAAATATACTTTCTGATTCAATAGGAATAATAAATGCACAAGCTCCTGTTTTGGACAATAATTTTGAAGTTGCGCTCAGCAATTCTTCAAAAGATAATTTATGCGTGTGGCGTGCCAAAGCGCGAGTTTCTGAAATACCATTTTTCTTAAACTTCTCACTAAAAAAAGGCGGATTGGATATTATAAAATCATACTTCTCTTCGGCCTCATCAACAAAATTTTGTATAGAAGCATGGTAACAAAACAAGCGATCTCCCCAACCTGATTGTTCGAAATTTTCAACAGTTTGCTCAAATGCACCTGCATCAATTTCAATTGCATCGATGGTTTCAGCAAAAGTTCTTTGTGCCATTTGCAAGGATACTATTCCGGTTCCAGAGCCAATATCTAAAATAGAACAGGCTTCTTTTGGTTGTGCCCAAGCACCTAACAGCACTCCATCTGTACCCACTTTCATGGCAGATTTATCTTGAGAAACCGTAAATTCTTTAAACTTAAATGAATCACTCATATAGAAATTCTAATACTAAAAAAAATAAATTCTTATGTAGAATTTATTAATAATTAAAGGTTAAATTTTTCTTTCAAGGTATAGAAAAACTTTAAACTATTAGAATTTAATTTTTCGGAAATTATCCCAGATAAAGATCTATCAATCCCTCTGGAGTTTCAACCACAACCTTAGCGTTTTTGCGGTCTATTTTTTTGATAAAATGATCAATCATCGGAATGAAAATTTCAACACCATTACTATCAACTTCAAAAAGTGGCTGCGCTGTTTTGTCATTCACACCAACTATTTTACCAACAATTCCATGATTCACATCCTCTAAATCAAAACCAATCACCTCATGGTAATAAAATTGATTTCCTGTTAATTTAGGCAACATGGTTAATGGCAAATACACCCCCGATTTTAGAATAGCATCGGCGTCTGATTCGGTATCTACACCTTCAAATTTTGTGCGGAGTTGATTCCCTTTTTGTAGCAGACTTTTTTCAATAAAAAAAGGAATCAGATTTGTACCGTGAAGTACAAATACTGATTCCATATTTTCGTATAACTCAGGTTCGTCTGTATCTAATTTGATAACAACTTCACCTTTAAAACTGTGTTTCCGAACGATTTTACCAAGATAAAAACAATCTTCTTTTTGCATAATCGTCAGAAATTAAATTTACTCTGCAGCTTTCTCTTCAGAAGCTTCTTCAGTTGTTGCTTCAGCAGCAGCCTCAGCTTCTGCAGCAACTTGTTCTGCTTTCAATGCAGCTTCAGCTTCTAAGACAGCAGCTTTACGCTTTTCGTTTACTTCTTTTTCCAATGAACCTGCATTGACACCAATACGAATCGATACGCCACGCTCTTGCGCAGCTTTGACCACGCGCTCAACCCTATCACGGCTGCCAATGTTGCCTGGGTTTAACCTAAGCCCATGCACACCTGCATCGAGGGACAACAATGCCATTTTGTAGCTGAAATGGATGTCGGCAATAATGGGGAGATTGGTTTGCGCTAATATTTCAGGCATGGCTGCAGCAGATTCAGGGTCGGGCACTGACACACGCACAATATCTGCACCTGCTTCTTCTAAACCATGAATTTGAGCCACCGTGGCATCAATATCCGTGGTCAAAGTGTTGGTCATGGATTGCACAGCAATCGGCGCATCACCACCCACTGGCACATCACCCACCATAATCTGCCGCGTTTTGCGGCGTGGCATTACAATTGAATCACGCATATTATTTTTCCTTTGTTTTCAAAGCATCTAAACGTTCTTGAATTTGTTTACCTCTACGCAAGCTATCCACATAGGTCTGTTCATTGGGTTCGAAGTCCACAGCACGTTGCCAGAATTGAACCGCCTTATTAATTTTTTCACTACGAAAAGCAAGGTTGCCATCTTTGTAAGCTTTGTCAGCCATTGTTGAAATATTTACATCAATACTTTCTAATAAATTATCTGCCTCAGCATTGCCTCGTTTGCGTAACTGAAGTGCTTTTTTCTTTGCTTCAAGCCATGAGCCCTGTTTCATTAGAAGCTTCACTTCTTCAACGCTCACTTGATTCTTTGGCGGTTTCATTGTTTTGGCTTTAACTACTTCAGGTTTACTTTTAAACAGCTTAAAACCTTTAGGCAGTGCGGTTGCCATAGCATTCTTTAGGTCTTGTGCTTTTTTATCATCCGACACCATACGTAAATATGAATCTGCATATAACCAAGCCAACTCTGGCACATCCTTTTTTTCATAAATACCAGCCAGTACCCATGTTTTATCAATATGTAGTTTCAATTCCTGATTAACATCTTCATCTGCAAGGCGAAACGCCTCATCATCACCAAACAAACCTTTGGGCGGTATGTATGCATCCTTCCATTTTAACCACGCCGTATCCTCTTGTTTGCGTTGAGCGTATAATGTGTCAAAGCGAAGCTGTCTCACTTTCAAGTTCATGTTCTTTTGATATGCTAAGAGGGCTTTAGGTTGCCGCGACAACTCGACCGCCATACGGTAAGCTTCTTCAGCTTTTGCCCAATTTCTTTTTCTCTCTTCAGCTTTACCTTTTCTTGCATAATAACGTAGCAACTTCAAACGCGCAGGTTCAACTTCACTTTTCAAAAATGTTTGTGCCTGTACATAATCGTTATCATCTTCAGGAATAGCTCGCAAACGCTCTCTTGCCTCCATCACCAAACCCTGATGAAATTCAGTTTGTGCAGCATCATAAGCACTCACCAAACCCAGTGAAACTTGCAAGTCATGACCACTCTTGCCAGCACATGCCGATAAAAACAACACGAGCATCACATAA
The DNA here is from genome assembly GCA_002401215.1 of Flavobacteriaceae bacterium. Lineage (GTDB taxonomy): Bacteria > Bacteroidota > Bacteroidia > Flavobacteriales > Flavobacteriaceae > Urechidicola. The sequence continues at coordinate 8,885 of NVSL01000088.1, forward strand.
ACAATATTGCGAACCATTTAAATAATATCTCCAACTATCATCCGAGCATTGGTGGGTAATGTCATATCAAAAGCGCGGGCAACTGCAAAGCTTACATCACTCACCACTTTGTCACTCTTCGCTTGAACCACACCGCACTGTAAAGGTTCACTCACACCTTTCACAGCTATCTCACCCATATCTTCAAAGCTAAATCCTTGCCCAATCACATCAAATGTTGCTTTCGGCAACACAACCTCATCTGCATTGCCCAAACCACCCATACGAGACGCAACATTCACGGCATCACCAATCACAGTGTACTCCAATCGTTCAGCAGCACCAATATTTCCAACAATTACATTGCCTTTGTTCAAACCCACGCGAAATGAGACTTTGCTCCCATCTTTGCGTAAAATACCCAAGTGTTTACACGCCACAGTCATCGCAATACCAGCCAACGCCGCATTCCGCGCATGTTTTTTATCTTCTTKGGGGTGGTTAAATACCGCCATTACTGCATCACCAATATATTTGTCCACATGTCCACCATAGTAATCAATAATACTATGAAAGACCTCAAAGTATTGATTCAATACATCAACAACTTCTTCCGTTTCCGCTAATTCAGAAAATGCCGTAAAACTTACCATGTCTGCAAACAGYACAGTTACTTCTTGTTTTCGATTGACCAGCGCACCTGAATGCTCGCCATCAAACACATCCGAGACCAATTCAGGGTTGAGATAACGACCTAATACTTCACGCATTTCTTTTTTATGCTGTAGTTCGCTAACCATACGATTAAACTGTGTTGCCGCATCGGTAAACTCAGGATAAAGCTCTGCGCTAAATTTCACTTTATCAAGAACCGTCTTTTCAAGATCGTCCATAAA
>NVSL01000089.1 GCA_002401215.1 Flavobacteriaceae bacterium
GCCATTAAGGTTGGCGCATCCATTCGTTCCACTCAAGGCCCTCAGCCTCTCTGGGATATCCTTAAGCGTCTGGTTGCTTTAAAAAAGATGAGTGTTTCATGGGCAAGCGATGTTGATCAAAATGTTCTTGTTGATGTCGATATCAATGCAAATGATGACTTTTATTCTGCCATCGAAAATCTTCTGCGCCAGGTAGATTACTATCACGAAATGAATGGTTCCACTGTCGTAGTTARATAYAARGAGACAAGRCAATTTCATGTTGCAATGCCCTTTACTAAGCAACTCTACGAAACTGCAGTGGGTGGCAATGTTCTTGGWAGTACTGAGGAGGCTTCCAATATTGAAGGAACTATTCGKCTCGATTCAAGAGGMAATGARTTTGATATATGGAAAAAYATCCARGACAATATGGATGCTATTCTCGATACKTGGTCCACAACCGCWRCCACAGCAACACTTGSCTCAGAGAGTACGRCARCAAACGAAGAAARCCAAMGCACTGAAACAACRRCTATATCCAGACAARTTTCTGCCTCTGGCAACAAATATACCATTGAYAAACCGATTGGCTTGATAACAGTCCATGCTCCAAGACCTCTCCTGAATAAACTCGACGTCTATTTTAAAAATCTAACGAAAGAACTCTATAAACAAATTTCAATTGAAGCTAAAATCATTGAGGTACAATTGAATGATAGTTCATCAATTGGCCTTAACTGGAATTTATTAATGAGGAACCTTTCTTTTGCAGGTGGATCTGCTTCCTTAGCTAAAAATCGTACCCAATCTGACACCAACAATAATAACCGTTCAGAGACTTGGGGAAACTCACGGACTTGGGGAGATTCACGAAATTCCGAAAATTCACAAAACTGGGATCAATCGACAATCATCTCAAATGAGGGCAACACCTTTACAGACACTCTTACAAACTCCCTTACAAACTCCCTTACAAACTCCCTCACCAACGCTGGTAATACTGCCGCAAGCGGAGGTGTCACCGCTGCGACAATCATCACTAACAGTTTAACTGAAGGGCTGGGCGGAGCAATCTCCATGGCTGCATTCACTTTTGATTCATTTCTTAATGCTGTGAAACAACAGGGCCAAACCACCATACTGTCCAACCCAAAACTGAGTGTATTAAACGGYCAGCCKGCCCTTATCWCAGTAGGCCGCAATGTTACCTATATTGACAACATTGAGTCTGATGTRAACAATGAGACCGGAACAATCTCATACACCGTCAACACTGAGCGYGTACTWTCRGGCGTGGGTATGGCCTTAACTGCTAATATCCTAAACGACAACGAGGTCGTTCTCAATCTTGTCCCTGTTATCTCTGAGCTGGTGGAACCGATTGAATACAGAACTGTAGGCCTGGGTGAAGTGGGACTACCCATAATCAATGTACGCGAAATGAGTACTACTGTAAAAATAAAAGATGGTGAGATGCTGGTTATAGGTGGGCTAATCTCCAACGTAGAAGAAGAAGATGGAACCTTTGTCCCCGGAACCAGTAATATTCCATTTTTTAAGTATTTCTTTGGTATCCATTTTTTATTTGGTTGATGGTTATTTATTGCTAGTTGATAGTAAAGACTAACAACAAACAATCTTGAACTAACAACTAATTTTAAGGTACTTCTACCTCATTTACAATCTTGTTAATGATGTCTTCTGAAGTGATATTTTCTGCTTCGGCTTCGTAAGTAATCCCGATACGATGACGCAATACATCGTGTACAATTGCACGCACATCTTCAGGAATCACATAACCTCTACGCTTAATAAACGCATAACATTTTGCTGCCATTGCCAAGTTGATACTTCCCCTTGGTGATGCTCCGAAACTAATAAGATTTTTTAAATCTGGTAAGTTGTATTTTTCTGGATAACGTGTCGCAAAAATAATATCTAAGATATATTTCTCAATTTTTTCATCCATATAAACTTCTTTTACTGCTGCTCTAGCTCTGAGAATTTGCTCAACAGAAATTACAGGATTTACTTTACCAAAACTGCCCATTAAACTTTGACGCATAATCGTTTGCTCATCGCTTAACTTTGGATAATCAATCACAACTTTTAACATAAAACGATCGACTTGTGCTTCTGGTAAAGGGTAAGTTCCTTCTTGCTCAACAGGGTTCTGAGTTGCCATTACTAAAAATGGTTCGTCTAATTTAAAAGTGGTATCACCAATCGTAATTTGACGTTCTTGCATTGCCTCTAACAAAGCAGATTGCACTTTTGCCGGCGCACGATTGATCTCATCTGCCAATACAAAATTGGCGAAAATCGGTCCTTTTTTAATGACAAATTCACTTTCCTTAACATTGTATATCATCGTACCAACAATATCTGCTGGTAACAAATCTGGAGTAAATTGCACCCTACTAAAACTTGCTGTTACAGCTTGCGATAGTGTATTTATAGCGAGGGTTTTTGCCAATCCCGGAACACCTTCTAATAAAATATGTCCGTTTCCTAACAAACCAATCAATAAACGTTCTAGCATTTGCTTTTGCCCAACGATTACTTTGTTCATTTCTAGCATCAACAAATCTATAAAAGCACTCTCTTTTTCTATCTTTTCGTTGATTGCTCTGATGTCAACCGATGCATTATTTTCTTCTATCATTTTAAAAATTTTAAAGCGTGAATTTAGGCTACTTTATTGCGTGATGCAAGTAGCGAAAATATTTTTTTTGATGTTGTTAAAAATTGGTTAAAAATTGTAAAAAATTGACATAAATTTTTAATCGTCATAAGTTGTTAATGTCAGTTCTTCACCATCAAAAACTGCGTAGGTAAAATGTGTAATCCAATCGCCTGTATTGATGTATTTTGAAGTTTCGTTTAATTTGATTTCCATTGGCAAATGTCGATGTCCAAAAAGGAAAAAATCATAGTATTTCGATTCTAATTTTCGTTTGGCATATTGCACTAACCATTCTTCATCTTCACCCAAAAACTTGACATCTTCTTCGCCAGAAATCAATTTGTTTTTTACAGATAGATATTGCGCCAATCCTACTCCGATATCCGGATGTAACCAACGATACAACCACTTTGAAAAAGAATTGGTAAATACTTTTTTCATGCGTTTATAGCCTTTATCTCCRGGGCCTAATCCGTCGCCATGAGCTATAAAAAATGTTTTATTATTAAAAGTGAATTCTTTTGATGAATAGTAAACAGGAATGTTTAATTCGGATTCAAAATAATCTCTCATCCATAAATCATGGTTGCCTACGAAAAAATAAATTGGGATACCGCTGTCTCTAATTTCGGCTAATTTACCGAGGACGCGAACAAATCCTTTTGGTACAACTTTTTTATATTCGAACCAAAAGTCAAACAAATCACCCAATAAAAAAATCACTTCGGCATCTTGTTTTACCATGTCTAGCCATCGCACAAATTTTTGTTCTCTGGGGAGACTTTCTTCAGCGGTCGGAGCACCGAAATGCTGATCGGAAGCAAAATATATTTTTTTGTCTGAGTTCATTTTAACAGTATGCAAGGTACAAAGATTATTTTGTGTTTTCTAACTCAATAACTTTTCCAAGCATGGTGTCATTGGCAAGAATTATTTGATTGTATTGGTTGTCGTCAAATATATTTTGAGCAATCGTTGTTTTTATTGCTTTTTTGATGATTGCCATTTTGTAATCAGGAATTAATAAATCATGCACATCAATCTCATCTAAATACTGATTTATAATTTTATCGTCTGGATCAAAATTATTGATGAAACTTTCTACAGTATATTTTTTTAAAGACTCTCTATTTCTATCAACATAGTCAAAAGAAAATCTATTGAGTCCTATTAAATATCTATTTTCGAGATATTGCGTTGTATCAATCGACACAAAAACGTCTGGAACAATACCGCCGCCACCATATACAATTTTACCTTTTGGGGTGGTAAATTTCAAAGAATCATTTACCTTAATACTATCGGCAAACATTAATTCACCGCTTTCAAAACGCTTATTAAATTGTGCGTAATATTCTTTGCTATGGTTTAAATCATACGGCTTTTGAATGGAACGACCTGTTGGTGTATAATATCTTGCGATGGTTAATCTGACTGCTGATCCATCACCTAAATCCATGGTCTGCTGCACCAATCCTTTTCCAAAAGAGCGACGACCAATTATGGTACCTCTATCATTATCTTGTAATGCTCCTGCAACAATTTCGCTTGCGGATGCTGAATTTTCGTTCATTAAAATATAGACATGTCCGTTTTCAAAAGCTCCTTTTTCAGTGGCGAAGTCTTTTTCAATATCACCTCTTTTATTTTTAGTAAAGACAATTAATTTACCATCCTCTAAAAATTCATCTGCAATTTTATTTGCTTCAACCATAAATCCGCCTGGGTTATCTCTTAAATCTAACACCAATTCTTTCATGCCATCAGCAATCAATTTATCGAGTGCTTCTTTAAATTCGGCATAGGTTGTTTTTGCAAATCGATCTACTTTTATAAAGCCAATTTCATCGGTCAACATATATTGCGCAGAAACACTTTTTATCGGAACATCGCCTCTGGTTAAATCGTAATTAATTATTTTATTTTCTGATGGTCGGTAAACATTCAACATAACCTCAGTACCTTGTTCGCCTTTCAAAAGTTTAATTACCTCATTACTGGTTAGGTTTGCGTTAGAAAGAGAATCTTTATTTGCAAATAATATCCGATCACTTGGCTTTAATCCCAAACGCTCACTCGGACCACCTTTTAAAATTTTTGTAATAATAACGGAATCTTTATTCACAACAAACTGTACGCCGATGCCTACAAAATTACCTTCGAATTGTTCGTTTTGGCTTTGCAATTCGTCTTTTGTAAAGTAAACTGAATGTGGATCTAGTTTGCTTACGACATGGTTTATGGCGCCATCGAGTAAGTAATCTGTATCAACTTCATCAACATAATCGTATTGAATATAATTGATTAATCTTTTAATTTTTGCTGATTCGGCACTTTTACTAAAGATAGTTCCGGGGCGATTTGCAAAGTTTAAAACACTTCCAATTAAAATTCCGATTGCAACTGCAATCCCAATATATAAAGGAGTATTGTTATTATTTTTCATCCGTGTTTGTTAGGTGTGTTAGTTCAACGCCTGCTTTTTCTAAAAATTTTAATCCAGAAATATCTTTGTAGGCATTTTGATAGACCACTCTATTGATTCCTGATTGATGAATCAATTTGCTACATTCTTTACAGGGCGATAATGTGATGTAAAGCGTTGCTTTTTTGCAAGACTGCGTTGACCCTGCAACTTTTAAAATTGCATTTGCTTCGGCATGTAGTACATACCAATTTGTATTGCCTTCTTTATCTTCGCAACAATTGTCGAACCCTGTTGGGGCTCCGTTAAAACCATCAGAAATAATCATACGATCTTTTACAATCAATGCGCCAACTTTCTTTCGTTCGCAGTGAGAAAGTTTGCCCCATTCATGCGCCATTTTCATATAGGCTTGGTCGTATTTTTTTTGTTTCTTATTCATCAAAAATTTTGAACTCACGAAAATAAAGAGAATTAATTTAACTAAGGCTTAAAAGTATTATAAATATTTTACTTGCTTGTTATTCGTGTAAAAACAAAAACCTGCTAATCAAAAGATTAACAGGTTTTAACCGTACTCAAGGCGGGAATCGAACCCGCACTCCAAAGGAACTGGATTTTGAATCCAGCGCGTCTACCAATTCCGCCACTTGAGCATTTTAACTAATATTCATCTACCATTCCGATAGTTATCGGAACCGCACTTGAGCATTTATTGAAATTGGACTGCAAAGCTATACATTTTTTTAAAATTTGACCTAATTAATATTAAAAATCTAATGGGTAATAATAAAGGTTAAAATCGGGATATAATTTATGTAACTCACTTAATTCTTTTTACTTTTGCACCACAACACAAAACCTTTCACATGTCATCAAAAAATCTTGAACCAAAATTCTTTGCGTGCACGCAGAGTATTGAATTGGCCGAAAAAATTGCAATATCTTACGGAGCAAAACTCGGAAATGTAATCATCAACAAATATAGCGATGGTGAGTTTCAACCCGAATTAGAAGAGTCTGTTAGAGGTCGCCGAATTTTTGTAATTGGATCTACTTTTCCAAATTCTGACAATTTAATGGAAATGTTGTTGATTATTGATGCTGCAAAACGTGCATCAGCAAGACATATTACCGCTGTGATTCCTTATTTTGGATGGGCAAGACAAGATAGAAAAGACAAACCTCGTGTTCCTATTGCCGCAAAATTAGTAGCTAAAATGTTAGAAGTTGCAGGTGCAACAAGAATCATTACCATGGATTTACATGCTGATCAGATTCAAGGATTTTTTGAAAAACCAGTGGATCATTTATTTGCATCGACCATATTTATGCCTTACTTAAAAAGTTTAAAGTTGCCTAATTTAATGATTGCATCTCCAGATATGGGAGGTTCAAAAAGGGCTTACGCTTATTCTAAACATTTAAAATGCGATGTTGTTATTTGTTACAAGCAGCGTTTAAAAGCGAATATCATTTCGCACATGGAATTGATTGGTAATGTTGAAGGCAAAGATGTTGTCTTGGTTGATGATATGGTTGACACCGCAGGGACTTTAGCAAAAGCTGCTGGCCTAATGATGGAGCGTGGAGCAACAAGCGTGCGTGCAGTTACAACTCACGGAATCCTTTCTGGGCAAGCAATTGAGCGTATCGAAAACTCGAAATTAAAAGAGCTAATTATTTCAGATACAATTCCTTTAAAAAGAGAATCTTCTAAAATAAAAGTTGTACCTTGCGCCCCTTTATTTGCAGGTGTTATGTACAACGTTCAAAACAATACATCCATCAGTGATAAATTTATTTTTTAAATAATAACAATTAATATATAACAATGAAATCGATTACAATTAAAGGATCCAAAAGAGAAAGCGTAGGTAAAGTAGCAACTAAAGCCTTACGTAATGCTGGAAAGGTGCCTTGCGTATTATACGGAGGAGAACAACCTGTACATTTTTCAGCTGACGAAGTTTCGTTCAAGAACTTAGTATATACTCCAAGTGTACATACTGCAGTGATTGAACTAGAAAGCGGAGAATCATTCGACGCTATTTTACAAGATATCCAGTTTCATCCTGTATCAGACAAAATTTTACACATTGACTTTTATCAATTATTTGCAGGGAAATTAGTTACTATGACTATCCCTGTTAAATTATCTGGAAGTTCTAAAGGTGTATTAAACGGTGGACGTCTTTTATTTACAAACCGTAAATTAAGCGTTCGTGCATTACCAAAAGATTTTCCAGACTTTATCGCAGTTGATATTACAGAGCTTAAAATTGGTGATAATGTTTCTATTGCTGATGTTCATGATGAAAAATTAGAGTTTTTACATCCAGATAATATGGCAGTCGTTAGAGTTGCAATGGCTCGTACTGCCGTTGCTGTTGATGAGGAAGAAGAAGGTGAAGGTGAAGAAGGTGCTGAAGAAGGAGCAGAAGCTTCTACTGAAGAAACTGCTGCTGAATAAGCAATCATCTCAAAAACTATTTGAAAAGCACCACATTATTGTGGTGCTTTTTTTATTTTTACCTGATGAAACTCTTTGCGTTTTTTAAAAAATCAAACAAGCAAAAATTTGAAACATTAAATTTGATGAAGAAATATTTAATTGTAGGTCTAGGAAATATTGGTGCTGATTATGACGACACACGTCATAACATCGGATTTAAAATCTTGGATTATTTAGCCAAAGATTATGATGTATCTTTCTCTTCGGATAAATTAGGTGATACTGCAACATTTCGTTTTAAGGGTAGAACATTTATCCTTTTAAAACCATCAACCTATATGAACTTGAGTGGAAAATCTGTAAAATATTGGATGACCAAAGAGAAAATATCTGTCGATAATCTTTTAATCGTAACTGATGATTTGAATATTGATTTTGGAACCATCCGCTTTAAAGCAAAAGGAAGTGACGGTGGGCATAATGGTCTAAAAGACATTCAAGAAAAATTGAATTCTAATGTTTATTCGAGACTTCGGTTTGGAGTAGGAGCAAATTATTCTAAAGGAAGGCAGGTAGATTTTGTGTTGAGCAAATGGACTAAAGAAGAAGAAAGTATCTTAATTGAACGCTTACCAATTGCCACAAAATCAATTCTATCCTTTGGTACTGCTGGCTTAAAACACACTATGAATGATTTTAATGGGAAGTAAGTAACCTCCATTAAAAATTTGGTTCTATTAACTTAGAATTAATAGTTCTTTAATTTTCAATAAAATTGAGTATCTTTATTGGATGGAAAAAAAAGATTTTAGGAGCGTGTCCGACCAAGAAAGAAGTATTATTCGAAGGGATGCTATAAAGATGGTAAATCGCGGTGATAAGAAAAAGGAAATAGCTTTGTTTTATGGAGTTCATGTAAATACTATTAGAGACTGGTGGAAGCTTTATCAAAAAGAAGGGAAAAGAGCTTTGCTTTATCAGAAAAGAGGTGCTAAATCAGAAAATAAAAAACTACTTAACCCGTATCAAGAAAAGGAGATACAAAAAATGATTACCGATGTGATGCCCGATCAATTAAAATTAGATTACGCTTTGTGGACAACAAAAGCAGTGCGAGATCTCATAGAAAGAGAGTTTAATATTAAAATAGGAAGGCGAGCTGTTGGTAACTATCTTAATGCCTGGGGATTTACACCTCAAAAGCCAAAAAAGAGAGCATATGAGCAATGTTCAAAAAAAGTAAAAAAGTGGTTAGATGAAGAATATCCAGCAATAAAAGAACAGGCCAAGCAAGAGAAAGCTACCATACATTGGGGTGATGAAACTGGTGTTAAAAACAGTAATCATCACGGTCGTTCATACGCGCCCAAGGGAAAAACTCCTGTTAAAAAACATATGTCAAAACGATTTTCAATCAATATGATTTCTACAATTACCAATCAAGGCTTGGTTCAATTTATGATTTATAAAGAAAATATGAACTCAGATGTTCTAATTCAATTTTTAGAGCAACTCATTAAATCTCAAGAAAATAAAGTGTTTCTAATTCTAGATAACTTAAGGGTTCACCATAGTAAAATTGTGAAAAAATGGGTTGCAGAACATTCCGAAAAAATAGTACTGTTTTACTTGCCCTCCTACTCTCCAGACAGAAATCCTGATGAATATCTAAACTGCGATTTAAAGTATGGACTCTCGGATAAACCAGCTCCGAAAACACAAGAAAAAATGAAAGAAAATTTAGAGAACCATATGAATATGCTTCAAAACAATAGTCCTAGAGTCGCTAAATACTTTAAGCATGAGAGCATAAAATATGCAGCTTAAGACTAAAGATCTACTGATGCGAGGTGAATATGCTGAGAGGTGAATAATCCGATTGACCACATTAAACCCACAATCTAATAATTTAGCTGTTTGCGTTTGATTTTTAGTTGCTTTTAACAAATCAATGGTCAATCGCTCAAACAGATAGGTGTGCCTCTCATAATTATCTGCCCAAGGAACAGAAATTGTCTTGGTACCTAAAGATKATTTAACTCTTGGAACACGACAATTGATAAAGGTTTTAAACTGCATTGTATCTAAATGACGCCATCTACGGGTGACCCTATGGTCATAAATACTGCATAGTTCCATCGTATCTGGACATTCTCCCTTTTCCCCTATAAA
>NVSL01000090.1 GCA_002401215.1 Flavobacteriaceae bacterium
TTAAATTCTCTTAATAATTTATTAAAACCTGATGGAACCACGGTAAAAGTAAAAGTGAGCACCCTACAAAAATCTACCGTTGTAAAAAAGAACCTCTCTAACAATTCATTTCTTAAATGGCTAGGTAAAAAGCTTTAATCTTATTTATTATGGAAAACAAAAATAATAACACAAGAAGAAAATTTCTAGATAAAGGATTAAAACTAGGTTTTGTTTCTATTATTGGCGGATTTGGTTTGTCTAAATTAATTTCAAAATCTTCAGCACAATCTAAAAGTAGCACATCAGAAAAAATAGAATTAATGACTACTGACGGTACTTTAATTCAAGTTGATTCTTCTGAAGTGGTCGAAATTGAACACTCCACAAATCACGAAAAAAAATACAATGTAAGAGAGGGAATGCCCAACCGAAAATTTGTGATGGTTGTTGATTTAGCAAAATGCAAAAATGCCTTAGCCTGTCAAAGCGCCTGCAATAAAGGACATTATATTACTGGTGATAATGCATGGCTTAAAGTTTATAAAATGCAAGAATCTAAAGAAACTTCTCCATATTGGATGCCTACTCAATGCCAACATTGCGATCAACCTGCTTGTGTTACCGTTTGTCCTGTTGACGCTACTTTTAAAAGACGAGATGGCTTAGTTCTTATTGATAATGAGCGCTGTATTGGTTGTAGATTTTGTATGGCGGCTTGCCCTTACTCATCAAGAGTATTTAATTGGGATGACCCAAAACAAGAAGAAGTTTATACCAACCTAGACATGAATGACCATCCTGTTTCAACACCAGAATTTGGAGGATTGCCAAGTGTTAAAGGAACAGTTGATAAGTGCGATTTTTGTCCACATCAAATTGAAAAAGATGAGCTCCCATTTTGCGTATCCGCTTGCCCAAATGGAGTATTTTATTTTGGAGACAAATATGAAGATACTGTTACCAATGGCGATGAAACTTTACGTTTAAGCAAATTATTAGAAGATAAAGCGGGCTACAGATTAATGGAAAGCCTAGGTACGGAACCGAGTGTTTATTATTTACCTCCAACAGACAGATTGGTTGATTTTAAAGATGGCTTAGATAAATTTACTGAATTTCAATCAGTTGAAAAACCTAAATTATGAAAAATCTTGATACACTTCTAAAAGATCTTGCACCTAGAAAATTTAAAAAGCTAGGTGTCTTATGGACTGCTTCATTGATTCTAATTATAATAATTGGAGTAGCAGCTTATATAGACCAACTCATAAAAGGGCAAGTAGTAACTAATATGAGAGATTACTCTCTTTGGGGAATCTACATCTCAAATTTCGTATTTTTTGTTGCAACTAGCTTTGTCGGCTCCGTTACCGTTGCCATTTTAAGATTGACAAAAAACACATGGAGAACTCCCTTAGTTAGAATTGCTGAAATCATTTCTTTGGCGGCAATTGTGATGGCAGGTATTACCATTATGATAGACATGGCAAGACCAGATAGACTACTAAATCTATTTATTCATGCCAGATTGCAATCGCCAATAACCTGGGATGTTATTATCATACCGACTTATATTGTATTAAGTTTCTTATTACTTTATTTTCCAGTAATTCCAGATTTGGCATTGCTAAAAAAACACTTTAAAAAGGAAAGTCCATTTTTAAGTAAATGGTACGGAAAATTATCTCTGAATTGGAAAGGCAGTAAAGCACAAAAAATCATTCAAGAAAAATCAATAAAGATTATTGCCTTAATGATTATCCCGGTTGGATTAATTTTACAAACCATCGATGCGTGGCTATTTTCTACCACTTACAGAGTTGGCTGGAACAGCACCAACATGGGCGCCTATTTTATTTCAGGAGCATTTGTTGCTGGTATTGGAGCATTAGTTGTAGTGGTTTATGTATTACGAAAAGTTTATAAATTAGAAGATTATATCACCCCATTCCATTTCGATAAAATGGGAAAACTCTTAGTTTTAGGATGTTTAACCTATTTATACTTTAATATAAATGAGTATTTGATTCCTGCATTTACAGCAAGTGTTGAAGAAGAAATTCATTTAAATTCATTGTTCAAAGGTCATTACGCCCCTCTATTTTGGGCAGTTACAATTGGTGGGTTAATTATCCCAATTCTTGTACTACTCTTTAAAAAAGGAAGAAAACCCCGATCTATGTTTATTATAGGAATCTTAGTTGTGATAGGTTCTTGGTGGAAACGCTATGTCATTGTAACTTCAACTTTATTACATCCTTTTTTACCAATTCAAGGCGTGCCAGAATCATGGCGTCATTATTTTCCGAGTGTACATGAATGGCTAATTACTATTGCAACTTTGGCTATGGCATTATTAATTATCACAGTTTTAGTGCGGTATTTACCAATCATTCCTATCCAAAGAACGATGGATGAACAAAAATTATTTAAGAACAATAAAAACCCAGAATTATGAAAAATCAAAAATGCCATATTGTTTTTCTAGCTTTTCTAAGTTTGATGCTCTTCATATTTTGTTCTGAAAATATCTATGCTCAAAAAGTAAAAAAGAGTAAAGCTAGAATAAGTGTTGCATATGTAAAAATTATGGATGGTGATGTCTATTTTGACGTCAAAGCATCAGCAAGAGTCAACAAAAAAACGGTTAAAATATCGGATATAGAAATATTGGTTTTTAATCTATTGAAAGATGATAAAATAGCTTTAGGCAAAGTCACAACAAATATTGATGGTGAAGGACGGTTTAAATTAAATAGTTTAAACGACATTAAACGAGACTCAACAAATAACTACAACTTACAATTTATATTTAAAGGGAATGATCAATTTAAAAGTGCTAAAAAAAGTATCCTATTTAAAGATGTAAACATCAAAGCAAACATTATTACCAAAGACAGCATCAATTATATGACTGCTACTTTAACCAATGTAGTTACAAACAATCCAATTGTAGACGAGTCATTAACCGTACAAGTTCAACGATTATTTAGACCTCTAAGAATTGGAGAAGAATTTAACATGACTGATGAAAAAGGGGCTATTCTGGTTGCTATAGACGATGATATTCCTGGGGTTGATGGCAGCCTTACTTTTGAAGTAGTGCTAAACGAAAGTGATGATTACGGAACAGTAAAAGTTTTGGTCAAAAGCACTATTGGAATCCCAATTATTGACGAATCAACTTTTGACCAAAGAACCATGTGGTCGCCTAGAAACAAAACCCCTATTTTTCTACTTATATTCCCAAATTTATTAATAGTAGGAGTGTGGGGGCTTATTATTTATTTAATCATTAATCTATTTAAAATCGTAAAATTATGAAATCATTAAAAAAATTATCAATCATCGGAGCATTAGTATTTCTTCTCTATTCATTCACCTCTTTTGTTCAAGAAGAATGGATTGTTCCTGAAAAATATGAAAAAATGCAAAACCCAACAGACAAGGTGGATAAAGAAAATTTTGCCATAGGAAAATCTTTATACAACAAACATTGCAAATCTTGTCATGGCAAACAAGGCTATGGCGATGGTACAAAAGCAGATGAAGTTGAGGGCGACTTAGGAGATTTCTCAACAGCAGAATTCCAAGCACAAAGCGATGGTGCATTGTTCTATAAAACTACTGAAGGTAGAGATGATATGCCAGAATACACAAAAAAAATGCCAGATGATGAAGATCGATGGCTTGTTGTAAACTACATAAGAACTTTAGCTGAATAGGCTTCTAATTAATCTTTTTGCTGTCTATAAAATATATTTTATAGGCAGCTTTTGCATTAATATTCATTATCAAACGAGAATAATAATATTACCAAACCTGCCATTCTCATATACTTAGCTAACTATATTTACTCCTCAAATTGATCAGTATCAAAAAAAATACAGCCTAAAACAAATGTTATGTAACAAAAGTTACATAACATGATATTTGTCATAAAATCAAGAAATCATAATTCCTATCTTTACTGGCATGTAATAAAGAAACGCCAACTATTTAGTGATATCCCAATATCCTAGTTTTATTATTACATCAATTAATTTGACATTTTACTCTTTATCAAAGAGAACTCAAGTTCATTATTTAATGACTCTATCTGAAATTAATTAGACTACATTCAATTTTTAAGTTATGGAAAATAAAAAATCCAAAACTGATTCTCGAAGACAATTCATAAAAAATATTTCGACGGGAAGCCTACTTGCAGCCTCTGGCATAGCATTATATTCTATTTCTTCATGCGAAAATAAGTCCAAAGAAAAAATCACCTTACTTACACCTGAAGGCAAACTCGTTCAAGTTTCCAAATCTGAAATTGAAGCTGTTGAAAACAAACCAGTTTCACCAATAGATTCAAGAGTTGGTATTCCTGGTAAAAAATTTGTGATGGTAGTAGATTTGGCAAAATGCAAAAATGCCAGAAAGTGCGTCAATGCGTGTGATAAACATCATAAACTCACTCCTGACAGACCTTATATTAAGGTGTTAGAAATGAAGGATAATGAAAAGTCATCAAACTATTGGATGCCTAAAAAATGTTTTCAATGCGACAATCCACCATGTGTAAAAGTTTGTCCGGTTGGCGCAACATTTAAACGTTCTGATGGCATCGTATTGATAGACAATGAAAGGTGTATAGGCTGTAGATTCTGTATGGCTGCTTGCCCCTATTCTGCCAGGGTATTTAATTGGGGAGTGCCTCCAAAAGAGGACCAAGACATTGCCTATTCTCCTGAAACGAGTATTCCGAGTAAAATAGGCACAGTTGCGAAGTGTGATTTTTGCCCTGACATGCTTAGAAAAAACAAACTTCCACATTGCATAACAGCATGCCCTAATGGTGTTATCTATTTTGGAGATGAAATTGATGATACCGTAACCAATGGTGAGGAAACAGTACGATTTAGTACTTTATTAAAAGATAAGGCTGGGTATAGATATATGGAGGAATTAGGTACAAATCCTCGTGTTTATTATCTCCCACCTGTTGACAGGCTCTTTCCTTTTAAAAAAGATACAAAACAAGAAATTGAATCATGAAAAATCTCGAAAGAAAACAGCAAATTTTCAATTCTGATAAAGAAAAAGACTTATTAAGTCATTTAATAAGTACTTCTTTAAAATATAAAATGTGGATCGCTCTATTAACCTTCATTATTCTAGTTGGTATGTATGCATATTACAGRCAATTGAAATATGGACTTGTGGTTACCGCAATGAGAGATTATACRKCWKRRGSAAWMKRKWTTWCAAATTTTGTATTTTTTGTAGCAATCAGTTTGGTTGGCTCTTTATTTAGTTCGATTTTAAAACTAAACAAAAATGAATGGTCAACACCACTTATTCGCATTTCTGAAATCATTGCAGTTGGCGCCATAATTTGTGCAGCAGCAATAATTATTGTGGATATGGGGAGACCTGATCGATTTTTTTATGTATTAAAATACCTCAGAATACAATCACCTATTATTTGGGATGTTATTATTATTTCAACCTATCTGGTTATAAGTGTTTTACTTTTATATATTTCTATTTTACCAGACCTAGCACTATGTAGAGATCGTCTAACAGATATACCGAACTGGAAAAAGCGATTCTATAAAAATATTGCTATCAACTGGAATAATCATCCTAAGCAATGGGTTCTATTAAAAAAGATCAGCAAAACATTGTCCATYGCTGTACTACCTGTTGCCTTTGCAATACATACTGTAACTTCATGGCTCTTTGCAACAACCTGGAGACCAGGCTGGGATAGCACCAATCTCGGCCCCTATTTTGTTTCGGGAGCTTTTATGGCGGGTGCTGCCATCATCATTATTGCCATGTTCTTTATCAGAAATCAACTAAAATTAAAAACTTATATAAGTGAAGATCATTTTGATAAAATGGGAAAACTTCTGGTGCTGCTTTCTCTAGTATATTTATACTTTAATATTAATGAATACCTCGGTCCAGCATTTAAAATGGTAGGTGTTGAAGGCGAACATATTACAGAGTTATTTGTTGGAAAATACGCTCCTATGTATTGGTTTGTTCAAATCGGGGGGCTCATTTTGCCAATAATACTATTAATTTTTAAACCTTTTCGTAAGCCGTTACCGATTTTGATTATATCTATTTTTGTAATTCTCGGAGCTTGGTTTAAAAGATTTTTAATTGTAATCCCTTCTCTTCAACATCCTTATTTACCAATTCAGGGCGTTGATGAATCTTATTTGCACTATAACCCTACTTGGGAAGAATGGGCAATTACTTTTGCATCTTTTGCTTGGTTATTATTGATTGTTACCGTTCTTATTAAATTATTTCCTGTAATACCAATTGAAAAATTTGAAACAGAAAATCAAACAGTATCTAATATTCTTAATCATAAAAATGAAAAATCACTTATCTAAAACTTTATTAAAGATCTTTTTTTTCATAGGTCTCATATTCATTCCTTATTTTTCTATTTACGGACAAGAGGACTTAGAAAATGCAAAAATATCACTTTCTTTTAATGATGATAATGACATGAAAACTATCATAGCGACAGTTACAAATGACGAAGGTTTGCCTATTGAAGAGCTAGACTTATTTTTTTATGTAAAAAGGACCTTTAGTTTATTACCAATTGGAGATGTTTTTAATACTACAGATGAAAATGGCAAGGTAGAGGTTGAATTTCCGAATGATTTAGCTGGAGATACCTCAGGCAATGTAGTATTGGTTGYTAAAATCATAGAATCTGACATTTATAAGGATCTGCATATAGAACAAACATTAGATTGGGGAATTCCTACAGCTATAGATCAATCTGAAGAAAAAAGGTCTTTATGGTCTGCCTCAGCAAATGCACCAATTTCTTTAATAATAATTGTTAGTACAATGATAATTGTGATATGGTATATCATTTTTTACATTATTATAAAGCTATATTTTATCAGTAAAATTAAATCTTTAAACATCTAAATTCTTTTATTATGAAAAAACAAATAATTTTTATAGGCATACTACTTATAGGTAGTATTGTATTATTATCAATGACTAGTAAAAAATCAAATCTACAAAATGATCCATGGGAAGTTCCTGCAAAATACCAAAAAATGGAAAACCCATATGCCAAAGCAACAGATGATGAAAGAATAGGAAAATTGCTATTCTCTAAACATTGTAAATCGTGCCATGGCACTAAAGGTAAAGGAGATGGGAAAAAAGCGGAAACTTTAGATACTGAAGTTGGTGATTTTACAGACGCTGCATTTAAAAATCAAACGGATGGGGCTTTGTATTATAAAACTTTTTTTGGCAGAGACGACATGCCTTCTTTTAAAAAGAAAATCAGAGACAAAGAAGATCAATGGTTAATCATAAATTACATTAAAAATTTATAAACCTTATCCAAATTATTTTTAATCTGTTATAGTTTATTTAGTATAACCCTAACATAAAAATAATTTTTATTCATAAAATTTAAACATGATAAAAATCACATTTTATATATTATTTGTACCGTAACTTTGTAACTAATGTTACATAAGAATGTGTTTTAAAAATAATAAAAAATGAATATTATGGATGAAAATAGTTTTTATATAATAGGCTTAAGTTATAAAAAGGCTGATGTGATTACTAGAAGTAAATTCAGTTTGAGTAAAAAAAATCAAGAGGATTTATTACTAGAAGCCGTATCTAAAAATATGGATGGTCTTTTTATAATTTCTACATGTAATAGAGTTGAAATTATTGGCTTTGCAAAAAACCCTTTTGAATTAATATCTTTATTATGTAAATATTCTAATGGTACTGTAGATGAATTTTCTAAAGTATCTTTTGTATATAAAAATGAAGAAGCTGTTAAACACTTTATAACTATTGCAACAGGTTTAGACAGTCAAATTTTGGGAGACTATGAAATAGTCGGTCAATTGAAAGATTCATTTCAGTTTGCCAAAAAACACGGTACTGTAAATGCTTATATTGAACGACTTTATAATGTATCTCTACAAGCAAGTAAAGAAACAAAGAACAAAACATCATTAAGCTCCGGAACCACAACAGTTTCTTACGCGGCAATTCAATATATTAAAGATAATCTCAAAGTTTTAAAAAACAAAAATATTTTAATTTACGGATTGGGAAATATTGGATCTATTACAGCCAAAAGTTGCACCAAATATCTTCAAGATACCAATATTATTTTAGCAAACCGAACTAATGAAAAATCAATAAATTTGGCAAATGCTATTGGAGTTAAAAATATTGATTGTCATAATTTGTCTGATTCTATTCAAACTGCTGATGTTTTGATTATAGCTACTGGTGCCAACAAACCAATTATTACTCCCAATCAATTTAATAATAACAAAAAACAATTAATCATTGATTTGTCCATCCCAAAAAACGTAGATAGTCAAGTTAGATTATTAGWRWAWWWWWYYKTKRTWKMTGWWSATATNMKTAWCKCMARMAWCAARARAMAMRWKSKARWWYRRWWMWAWRCWWWTMSCTYYTRWWGAAGNAAWTRWWKAAAAATATAAAAAAGAGTTTTTGGAATGGTTGGGGTTTAGAAAAAGTACACCTGCAATAAATAATCTTAAACATTCTTTAGAGAGTATTCAAAAAGATGCACTGCATAATTATTTAAAAAAACATCAAAATACTAATTTAGATGAAGCAGAAGAAATTACATCACAAATTATAAATAAAATTGTTTCAAAATTTGCGATGCACCTAAAAGATGAACAGACTAGAACAAATCAGAGTATTCAGGTGATGAATGAAATATTTGTTTGATTTTATTAGCAAATAATTTCACTATAAAAAACCATATCTACCTGTTAGGTTTAATGTGAAAACCAAATGAGAATAAAATTAATTTAATAAAATAATAATTATGAAATTACTCAAAAGAATTTTAGTAGCAACTGATTTTAGCAACACTTCTGACAATGTTGTGGGTAACGCCATAGATATGGCAAAAATATTTGAATCTGAAATAGCCCTTATTTATGTACTTCCAACTGACGTAAAAAATAAAAAGGCAAATGATTTGTTGAGAGAATTTGCCTCAAAACAACTGAATACAATAAACGAAAAAATAAGAGAAAAGGGTATTGAGACTTTAGCCCCTTTTTTGGAATACGGAGACTTTTCTGAAAAAATTATTGACATTTCAGAAAAAATAAATGCAAATATTATTTTTATTGGAGCAGGAGAAAAATTAGAAAACAACGTTTTTAAATTAGGGTCAAATGCTGATAAAATCATTAAAAAAAGCAATAAACCAGTTTTTGTTGTCAAAAATGAAAAACCATTAGGTATTAAAAAAATATTATGTCCAGTTGACTTTTCACTTGAATCAAAACGTGCATTAAAAAATGCTATTACTCTATCTCGAAGGTTTAAATCTGAATTGACAATATTAAGTATCTATGAAATATCTCACTTATTTTCGATAAGAAATAAAATTAATATAGATGAACAAATTGAATATTTACGTAAAGATTGTCAAACAGAATTAGATTCCTTCTTAAAGGAATTCACTTTAACTGGATTAAAAGTAACWAWWGMAAKYRRKMWWKKRSCWMYWRYKRMARAARKWMTTRAWRWAMTMAMRAMCYRSAWWKWTSAMMWKWWARWTWTWRKAAMARCWRRWAMWKCTGRWWTTWKTARWAWWWTWRYRGRYRSYGGAAAATGGCTATATGAGAACATGGATACAATTG
>NVSL01000091.1 GCA_002401215.1 Flavobacteriaceae bacterium
AATTCGTTGATATCAACATCATTTTTATTTACAAAAAAAGATACCATACTTTTAAAAGAACCATCAAAGTAACCATCTACTAATTTGTTTAATGTTTGGTTACTATAATCAGTTTTTTTCACCAAAGGAAAATAAATATAGCCTCTTCCTTTTGCTTTATGAGCTACAAAATCTTTAGTTTCTAATATTCTAATAATGGTAGAAACTGTATTATATGCAGGTTTTGGATTTGGCAACTCATCAATTATTTCTTGTACCGATGCCGCTTCAAGTTTCCATAAAACTTGCATAAACTGCTCTTCTGCTTTGGTCAATTGTTTTTCCATAATTTTTTATTGCTGTCCCGATAATTATCGGGATTGTTTCAGTATCTCCCTGAAATTAATAATGTATTTTGATAGAAGTTAAAACTCTACTTCACAAATATAACTAAATTTTTAGTTTAAACTAATTTATTAGTTGAATTGTTTGTTTGCTAATTTTAATTATCCCTTTTTATTTATTCATTATGCTCTTTTCATTATTCATTATTAACCCGTTGTGCATTTAAAGAAAACTACGTCAATTCGAGTTATTTTTAGAAGCCAAAGCGAATAAAAATAGTATCGAGAATAGTATTTTCTTTAAATGATGGTTCTCGATATACTGAAACTAGTTCAGCACAGGCAAAATTTTTATCAAAATTTTACTCGAACTGACGGTTCAAATAAAATTCACCTACAAAATGCACAACGGGTATTATTCCTTTTTCATTATTCCCTTTTAATTATTCCTTCTTACTTTTACATTTTTAATTCWAACAAAAATCCTTCTGTCATTACGAGGAAGTATGACGAAGTAATCTCTTTAATAAATCTAAAAACAGATTGCCACAGTCGTTCCTCCTTCGCAAAGACGCACTAATAAATTTATATGGACATCTTCTTATTAATCATCGGCTTTCTATTTGTACTCCTCGGGATCATAGGTTCATTCCTCCCTGTTTTACCCGGACCAATTACAGGGTGGATTGGTTTACTCCTCCTCCACCTCACAGACGCCATCCCAATGAATTGGACTTTTTTAGGCATCACTTTAGCAATTGCTATTTTTATTTGGGCGATTGATTATGTAATTCCCGCGTGGGGAACAAAAAAATTCGGAGGTACAAAATACGGAGTTTGGGGTACAGTATTAGGGTTAATCGCTGGACTCATTTTCTTTCCTCCATTCGGAATTATAATAGGCCCATTTGTCGGTGCATTTATCGGAGAAATAATTTATGACAGTAAAGATAGTCAGCGCGCGCTAAAAGCAGCCTTCGGTTCTTTTGTAGGGTTTATGCTTTCTACTGGACTCAAATTAATTACCAGTTTAATCTTTGTGTATTTGTATTGGAGTAAATTTTGGGAGTTTAAGGAAGTATTCTTTTAGACCTCAGTCATTTCGACAATTGGAGAAATCGCATCCTGAGAATCACACAAGCAATATCTTGCGATTTCTCTTCGTTCCTCATTCGAAACAACCTCAAATAAAAAAAGCGTCCCGAAATTCGGGAAGCTTTCCATTGGTTTAAAATAAACCTAATGACGTTCTTCAACGTCAAAACAACACAACTCTGTATTCGTAAATACAGGCTACAAATATACATAAGTTTTTAAGTATTCGTAATTTTTATTGCAATATTTTATAAATTCTATTAATTGTTATTTATCAATTGGTTGTATCTTTGCAAACTAAATAATAAATCATCTTTTTTTAAATATTTCCAAAATGCAATTATCAGAATTAGAAATTGTACGAAGACAATCACTACAACAACTTCGCGAATTAGGTATCAATCCGTATCCAGCAGCAGAATTTAAAACCACGTCTACTATTAAAGAGATTGTTTCAAAATTTGATGACTTTGAAGGTAAGGAAGTGATTCTTGCCGGTAGAATGATGAGCCGTAGAATTATGGGGAAAGCTTCTTTTGCTGAGTTAAAAGACAGCACGGGTCGCATGCAAATCTATATCAACCGCGATGAAATTGCAGCGGGTGAAGACAAGACTTTATACAATACCGTATTTAAAAAATTGTTGGATTTAGGTGATATCATCGGRATTAAAGGAACTGTTTTTAAAACTCAGGTTGGCGAAACATCTGTCAAAGTAAAAGAATTGACCTTGCTTTCTAAATCGCTAAAACCATTGCCAATGGTGAAGACGGATGCTGATGGAAATGTGCATGATGGGTTTACCGATGCAGAAACCAGATACCGTCAACGCTATGTCGATTTAATTGTAAACGACCACGTAAAAGATACTTTTATAAAACGTACAAAAATCACGAATTCTATTCGTCAATTTTTTAATGACCGTGATTATTTAGAGGTAGAAACTCCCATTTTACAGCCTATTCCGGGTGGTGCTGCGGCAAGACCTTTTATTACACATCACAATGCTTTAGACATTCCGTTGTATTTGAGAGTTGCAAATGAGTTGTATTTAAAACGTTTGATTGTCGGTGGATTTGATGCCGTTTACGAATTTTCTAAAGACTTTAGAAATGAAGGAATGGACAGAACACACAACCCAGAATTTACGGTGATGGAATTGTATGTTGCCTACAAAGATTACCATTGGATGATGGAAATGACCGAGCAATTATTAGAAAAAGTAGCCTTGGATTCTAACGGAACATCAACGGTTCCTGTTGGTGAACATCAAATTAATTTTAAGGCTCCTTATGCTAGAGTTCCGATTTTAGAAGCGATTAAAATCCACACCGGATTTGATGTTGCAGGAATGAGCGAAGATGCATTGAGAAAAGTTTGTAATGATGTTGGGATTCCTGCGGATGAAACTATGGGTATCGGAAAAATGATTGATGAGTTGTTTGGCGAAAAATGTGAACACCATTACATTCAACCAACATTTATTACTGATTATCCAAAAGAAATGAGTCCGCTTACAAAAGAACACAGAGATAATCCTGCGTTGACCGAGCGTTTCGAATTGATGGTAAATGGCAAAGAGTTGGCAAATGCTTATTCTGAGTTAAATGACCCAATTGACCAACGAGAACGTTTCGAAGATCAATTAAAATTATCTGAAAAAGGTGATGATGAAGCAATGTTTATCGATCAAGATTTCTTGCGTGCTTTAGAATATGGGATGCCTCCAACATCGGGTATCGGAATCGGAATTGACAGATTGGTAATGTTTATGACCAACAATGCATCCATACAAGAAGTATYATTCTTTCCGCAAATGAAACCTGAACGTGTAGCTCCAACGGTTGAATTAAACGATGAAGAAAAAGCTGTTTTAGAAATCATCTTAAAAGTAGAAAAAATTGAGTTAAACAACTTAAAATCACAATCAGGATTATCAAACAAAAAATGGGACAAAACCATTAAAGGCTTAACAAAAAAGAAGGTGGCTAAGGTTGATAAAACGGATGATGGGCTGTTTGTGGAGGTAATATAATTACTTCGTCATACTAAACTCGTTTCAGTATCTCATGAAATTTAACAAAACAGGAATCACAAATGTGATTCCTGTTTTTAGTTCAATCCAATTTCTCTTTAACATATAATTAAGAAATATTAACACTTCTTTTTAATATTTTCGCTAGCTGAATTTTAAACTAAATTTCAATAGCAATTATGATTAAAAGAATACTTACTTCCGTATTGACTTTAGCACTGATTGTTGGATTCTCCAACTCAGTTGAAGCGCAAAGAAAAAGCAGAAAGCAAAAAAAGAAAGAAGCTGCAGAAGCTTCGAAACCAAAGCCAAAAGAAAAGGAGAAAAAAGGAGCTATCAAACCTTATGCAAAAGTTGTGACCAAAGATGCTGTAACCGACGAAGGTCTTTTTAATGTGCATCAAGTTGATGACAAGTATTTATTCGAAATCCCAGATTCATTAATGGGAAGAGAAATGTTGATGGTAACGCGTATTGCAAAAACTGCGAACGGAATCGGTTTCGGAGGCGGTAAACAAAACGAACAAGTACTCCGTTGGGAAAGAAAAAATAAGAAAATTTTATTGCGCGTAGTTTCATATAAGGTAGTTGCGGCAGATTCGCTACCAGTACACGAAGCTGTTGTAAATTCAAACTTTGAGCCGGTGCTTTATACCTTTCCTATCAAAGCATTGGGTAAAGACTCTACGTCGGTTGTAATTGATGCTACTGATTTATTTACCAAAGACGTGAAGGCAATCGGGTTTCCTAACAGAAGTCGAAAGCGTTATAAAATTTCTAGTTTAGATGCTTCTCGATCGTACATCGATACAATTAAAAGTTATCCTTTAAATATCGAAATTCGTCATGTAAAAACATACAAAGCCGGTGCGCCACCTTCAAATTCTAGCCTTGCTTCTATATCTTTAGAGATGAGTAATTCTATGATTTTATTACCTAAAGAACCTATGAAACGTAGAATTTTTGACGAGCGTGTAGGTTGGTTTACAAGCAATCAAGTTGATYATGGTGATGAAGCTCAGAAAAGTAAAACTGTAATTTATTTGGATCGTTGGAGATTGGAAGTAAAAGACGAAGACATTGAAAAGTTTAAGCGAGGAGAGTTGGTAGAACCTAAAAAACAAATCGTTTATTATATTGATAGAGCGACTCCAGAAAAATGGAGAAAATACATCAAACAAGGAATCAATGATTGGCAAGTTGCTTTTGAAGCAGCAGGATTTAAAAATGCRATCATCGCAAAAGACCCTCCAACTGTTGAAGAAGATCCGGAATGGAGCCCTGAAGATGTTCGTTATTCTGTGGTTAGATATTTGGCTTCTCCAATTGCAAATGCGAATGGACCTCATGTTACCGACCCTCGTTCTGGTGAGATTTTAGAATCAGATATAAATTGGTATCACAATGTGATGAGTTTGTTAAACGGATGGTATTTTGTACAAACTGCAGCGATCAATCCGGATGCTCAAACAGCTAATTTTAAAGATGAAGTGATGGGTGAGTTGATCAAATTTGTATCATCTCATGAAGTTGGTCACACCTTAGGATTGCCTCACAATATGGGTAGTAGTTCTGCGTATCCTGTAGAGTCTTTGCGTTCTGCAAGCTTTACATCTAAGAATGGAACTGCGCCATCTATCATGGATTATGCGCGTTTTAATTATGTTGCACAACCTGGTGATGAAGGTGTTTCGATGATGCCAAATATTGGTGTGTATGACAAATATGCAATCTCATGGGGATACCGTCCTATATTGAATAAAACGGAAAAAGAAGAAAAAGAAACTTTAGATGCTTGGATTTTAAAACATGCCGGTGACCCTTATTATCGTTATGGCCGTCAACAAGTAGCAGGAGTTGTTGACCCGAGTTCGCAAACCGAAGATTTAGGTGATGATGCTATTAAGGCAAGTGAATACGGAATTGCAAATCTTAAAATAATTGTTCCTAATTTAATTGAATGGACCTCTGTAAAAGGAGAAAATTATGACGATTTAAAAAAAATGTATGGACATGTAATATCTCAATTCAATCGTTATATGGGACATGTTTCTTCGAATGTTGGTGGAGTTTATGAAAACTTTAAAACATCAGATCAAGAAGGTGCAATTTATACTCATGTTGATAAAGACCGTCAACGTAATAGTCTGAAATTTGTAAACAAACAATTGTTCGAAACGCCATCATGGTTGATTGATAAAGACATTATTTCTAAAACAGAATTCTCTGGAATTACAGAAAGGATCAGCGCATTACAAGTCAGAACCTTGAACAATATTTTAAGCATGGGGCGTATGTCTCGTATGGTAGAAAACGAAACTTTGAATGGTTCTAAAGCATATACATTAACTACAATGATGTATGATTTACGCAGAGAAATTTGGTCAGAACTAAGATCTGGGAAGTCAATTGACACCTATCGCAGAAACTTGCAAAGAGCACATGTAGAGCGTTTAGCTACTTTATTAAAAACGGATAAAGCTAGTAGATCAATGAATAATGAGTATGTAAAAATTACAGGTGTTACACCAAATAGAAATGATGTTTTACCTGTTGTTAGAGGCGAGTTAAACAGAATTAAGCGTGATGCAAATAACGCAATTGGTTCTGCTCCAAATACTTTAACACGTTATCATTTACAAGATATTGTTGCTAGAATCGATTTGATTTTAGACCCAAAATAAGGATTTAAAATACACTTAATTAATTTAAGAGGAACTGCTGCGGTAGTTCCTTTTTTATTGCTTTAGTTTCCAACTCTCCTACAAGGTATTTGTTCAATAAGAAAAGTAGCTACAACTCGATGAGTTTATAAAACAAATCATTGYATTTTTTATGGATRGAACTGACTGTACAATGTCAAGTTTTGATTRCAAAAAAGAAGATGAGAGYGATCCTGTTTTACTAGAKAACAAGAAAAYACAAATGGYTTYATCRCATCAAATAAAAAATATTTTTGACCACATTGCCGTCAAAATAATACTTGTAATATTAACCATTTACATTAATCGCTCAATTTAGGTTCGAGTCATCGTATCAGTAAAAGCTAAAATATTTCACCGGTTTATTCTAATTCAAAATTCCAATGCTTGTTCTTATTATATCGTATTTCTCCATTCTCAACTTCTAATGGAGAGTCAAAATTATTGGTAAATAAACCTCCAGTTCCTAAACCTTGCGGCATCGTAACATCTAAACTATGGGTGAATTGCGTGATGGCATTTAACCCAACATTACTCTCCAAAGCCGAAGTTATCCACCAATCGATATTGTTTTTGTTTGCCAACCCTATCCACTCATTACTGCCTTTAAATCCACCAACCAAACTCGGTTTTAAAATGATGAATTGCGGTTTTATGATTAGTAGTAATTCCTCCTTTTTTGTTACATCAAACACGCCAATTAATTCTTCATCTAATGCAATTGGTAACGGAGTCAATTTACACAATTTTGCCATTTCTTGTGGCTGACCTTGTTTTATGGGTTGCTCGATGGAGTGCATTTCAAACTCAGACAATCGCTTTAATTTTTCTAAAGCACCCTTCGGGTTAAAAGCTCCGTTTGCATCTACGCGCAATTCAATTTCTTTAGATGAAAATTCACTTCGGATGGATTTTAACAAGCTCAATTCCAACTCAAAATCTATCGCACCAATTTTTAGTTTGATGGTCGTAAATCCCGCTTTTAATTTTTCTTTGATTTGBKTANCGCATAAAWKCTTCNTYYCCCATCCAAATCAATCCGTTAATCGGAATTGAGTCGTTGTCTTTTGTAAATGCTGATGAAAATAATTCAAACGGATGCTTACTATTTAAAGACAATAAAGCTTGTTCTAACCCAAATTGGATAGATGGGAACTCGATGAGTTCTGTCAATAAATAATCTTTTTCTAGATTGATATTTTCACACAACCATTGTAACTTATCTTCATAATCTGGTCTATCATCAATGCTTAATCCTCTAAACAATCCGCACTCTCCTACTCCTCTTTTCCCATTTTTAGTGATGAATAAAAAGTAAGTYTCTTTAGTTCGCAGAATCCCACGAGATGTTCCGCTTGCCTGTTTAAAATTGAGAATATATTGTTTAAATGTAGCTTTCATTGGGTTAGCTAAAATAAGACAATCAAATCAATGAATGATAAAAAATTWATGMWGMAWASTYTTGYYWGKKSYRGACTAAAGATCATGGCAATCTGTTTACGATAAAAACACTATTAACAGATTACCACGCTCGTGCCTCGTTCGTGAAGACGTCTTTGCGAACCACGAAAGTGGTGTGGCAATCTCATTATCATTGTTACAATGCTTTGTGAGATTACCACGTCATTCGTTCCTCTCTCCTCGCGATGACAATATTTATATCACCCCCAATTCCTTACCAACTTTTGTAAAAGCAGCAATCGCCTTGTCTAAATGTGCTTTGGTATGTGCTGCTGAAAGTTGTACTCTAATGCGCGCTTTTTCTTTTGAAACTACCGGAAAGAAGAATCCGATAACGTAAATTCCTTCATCTAATAATTTATTTGCCATTGTTTGAGAAAGTTTTGCATCGTATAACATTACCGGTACAATCGCAGCATCAGCACCCACCAAATCAAAACCTGCTTTTTGCATTTTACTTCTAAAATAATTAGTGTTTTCTTCTAAGGTATCACGCAACGAAGTATCCGAAGACAACATTTCAAAAACTTTTAAGGATGCACCCACAATTGCCGGAGCCAAAGAGTTTGAGAACAAATAGGGTCTCGATCTTTGACGCAAAATTTCGATAATTTCTTTTTTTCCTGTGGTATATCCACCCATCGCACCACCTAAGGCTTTTCCTAAAGTTCCGGTAACAATATCAACACGGTCTAAAACATTTTTCAGTTCAATGGTTCCTCTTCCTGTTTTCCCGATAAATCCTGCGGCGTGACATTCATCAACCWTCACCAAAGCATCATACTTATCAGCCAAATCACAAATTTTATCAAGTTGAGCTACGATACCATCCATCGAAAACACACCATCGGTTACAATGATTTTAAAACGATGATTTTGTTTGTTAGCTTCAATCAACTGTTGCTCCAAATCTACCATATCATTATTGGCATATCGATAACGTGCCGCCTTACACAAACGCACTCCATCAATAATCGATGCGTGGTTTAGCGAGTCTGAAATAATAGCATCATCCTTGGTTAATAACGGTTCAAAAACACCCCCATTTGCATCAAAAGCAGCAGCATATAAAATGGTATCTTCTGCATGAAAAAATTTGGCGATTGATTGTTCTAATTGTTTGTGAATATCTTGAGTACCACAAATAAAACGGACGGATGACATTCCGTAACCATGTGTATCCATCACATCTTTTGCAGCTTGAATCACCTCTTTATTGTTTGATAACCCCAAGTAATTATTCGCACAAAAATTGACCACCTCTTCACCAGTAGAAACTTTGATTACAGCATCTTGTGAAGTGGTAATGATTCTTTCTGATTTAAACAATCCTGCGTTTTCTATTTCTTTTAATTCGTTTTGTAAATGTTGTTTAATGTTTCCGTACATGGTTTTTGGTTTTTTATATTCTTTAGGATTCTTTCGTCACTTCGAGTAATTTGATACTGCATTAGCAGAATCAAATTGTATCGAGAAATACTTTCTGTTTTTATGATCTCGATATTATTTTTCTACGTTTTACTTCGAAAAAYCACCCGATTGCTATCGGGTCGACTTGACGAAGATAAATATTTCAAGTTATAATACAGCATCGTACTGCTCACTCAATTTCTCTAACATCACTTTAGACATTGTTTCTAAATTATATTCGGGTTTCCAATTCCAGTCAATTCTCGCCTCAGAATCATCAATACTTTTTGGCCAACTCGCAGCAATCTCTTGTCTAAAATCTGGTTCATAAGATATTTTAAAGCTCGGGGTACTCTTCTGAATTGCCGCTGCAATTTCATCAGGAGAAAAACTCATACTCGCTAAATTATACGAAGTTCTCGTTTTGATATTTTCTTTCGGAGCATCCATCAACTCAATGGTAGCGCGAATTGCATCATCCATAAAAATCATTGGCAAAACAGTATGTTCATCCAAAAAGCAAACAAAATGTTCGCCATTCACCGCCTTATGATAAATATCTACAGCGTAATCTGTCGTCCCTCCACCCGGTAAAGATTGGTATCCGATAATCCCAGGATAGCGCAACGAACGAATATCCAAGCCAT
>NVSL01000092.1 GCA_002401215.1 Flavobacteriaceae bacterium
CGATTTGAGGTGTTTCAATATCTGGTTGCCCGATATTTAAATGATGTACTTTTTTCCCTTCTTTCTTAGCTTGTTCCGCAAATGGGACTAACTTTCTAATCGGAGATGCTGGCATTGCATTTCCTTTGGATGATATTTTTGGCATGGTAATAATTTTAAGCAAAATTGCGAATAAATTTTGAATGATTTGTAATTATCTGCAGGATTTTTTAAAGGTTAAATATTTCCCAAAATTCCTATTAGTGATGAGTGAAGTTGTATTTTAGTTTCTTAAACTGACTAATTTCTATGCTTAGAAAACTCCCTAATATTTTATTTTCTTTGTTGCTTTTCACATCCTTTGCGAATGCACAAGATTTTAGATTTTTAGGTGATGCTACTTCTCAAACGTTTAAATTTAAACTGATAAACAATTTAATTATTATTCCTATTGAAGTCAATGGAAGTAGGTTGTCCTTTATTCTAGATTCTGGGGTAAGCGCTCCTGTAGTTTTTAATTTAACATCTTCTGATAGCTTAGAACTTAAATATATTGAAAAAATTCAGATACGTGGTTTGGGAACTGGCGAGCCAATTGAGGCNTTGCATWCTAAAAGAAACCGTTTTAAAATGGGTGATTTATTTGCAGTCAATAAAAGTTTATTTATTATTCATAAAGAGCAGTTTGATTTGTCAGCAAAACTTGGGATAACTGTCCACGGAATGATTGGATACGATTTGTTTAAAGATTTTGTGGTGACTATTAATTATGCTGCAAAAAAAATAACCTTTACAAAGCCTGAGAATTACAAGTATAGAAGGTGTAAAAAATGCGAAACTTTCGATTTAGAATTCTACAAGAAGAAACCGTATATAAATGCCGAAGTTGTTACTATGAATTCACATCAAAAAATGCCAGTAAAATTATTGATTGATTCCGGAGGATCAGATTCGCTATGGTTATTTGAGGACGATACTTTTCCAGTTCCAGAAAAAGCTTTTGAAGATTTTATTGGCGAAGGAATTTCTGGTAGTATCTTTGGAATGCGGAGTAAATTAAAATCATTTTCATTAAAAAGTTTTGTTTTTGAATATCCAAATGTGGCATATTTAGATTCACTATCTACCTATCACGCAAAACGTTTTGAAGAACGAAATGGGAGTTTGGGTGGTGGAATTTTAAAGCGATTTAAAGTGGTGTTTGATTATCCTAATAAAAAAATAACCTTAAAAAAGAATCATTTGTTCAAAGATAAATTTGGATATAATATGAGTGGAATTGAGTTACAGCACAGCGGAAAAGAGCTGGTAAAAGTACGGGGAAAAGCTGCTTTTATTGTATCTGATGATAATGAAGCAATTGCAACAAATACTTTTTATTACGATGTAAATTATGATTATAAATTACAACCAGTTTATAAAGTTGCTCATGTGCGAAAGGGGTCTCCTGCCGAAAATATTGGAATTTTAAGAGGAGATACCTTGGTAAAGGTCAACGGAACTTTTGCCTACAATTATAGCTTAGAAGAGATTATTGAGAAGTTTTATGAAAGGGAATATAAAAAAATCAGATTGCGAATTAATAGAGATGGTGAGGTGATTGATTTTGAATTCAAACTCCGAGATTTATTAAAATAAAAAAGGCTGCCAATTGGCAACCTTTATACTTATTTGTTTGAAAACAGTTTAGTTAGAAATCAATGATTTCTCTTTTTCTACTGCAGAACTTGTACTAGGTTTTAAAACAATACCTTTAATTTTTAATCGCTTTACAGGTTCAGATGCATTTGAAGTAATCGTTACCGTTTTAGAAAAACCACCAACACGATTGGTATCATATTTTACCTGAATCTCACCAGTTTCTCCTGGCATAATTGGCGCTTCTGGTTTTGTAGGTACCGTACAACCACAACTACCTTTTACTTTCTCTACAATTAAGGGCGATTTTCCAGTATTTGTAAATGTAAATACACGAACTCCGTCCGATCCTTTTTCAATTTTACCATAATCTATGGTTTCTACTTCAAACTTAAACGCAGGTGCATCTAAGTCCACTTTTACTGCTGATTTTTCTTGCGCATTCATCGAGATTGATAACACACTTAAAAATAAAATTGTTACTAATTTTTTCATAATTTATATCCTTTGGGATTGTAAAATTACTACTTTTTTTTTGTTTTCAAAATGTTTTACAATCAAATGGTATAATCGTACATTTGCCTACTGAAAAATGAAAATTTAGAGCACATGAATATTCCTGATAAATACAATCCTTTAGAGGCAGAACAAAAGTGGTATGACTACTGGATGGAGCATAATTATTTCCATTCCGAGCCCAACGAAAAAGAGGCATATACCATCGTAATTCCACCTCCAAATGTTACGGGAGTTTTACACATGGGRCACATGTTAAATAACACCATTCAGGATGTGTTGATTCGTCGTGCACGTTTAAAAGGATACAACGCATGTTGGGTTCCGGGTACCGATCATGCCTCCATTGCTACCGAAGCAAAAGTGGTTGCGAAGTTGAAAGATGAAGGAATTAACAAGTCAGATTTATCACGAAAAGAGTTTCTAGGTCACGCTTGGGATTGGACAGACAAACACGGTGGAATCATTTTAGAACAACTCAAAAAATTAGGAGCTTCTTGTGATTGGGAACGCACCAGTTTTACGATGGATGATTCTCGCTCTGAATCGGTAATCGAAGTGTTTTTAGATTTGTATAAAAAAGGATTGATTTACCGCGGATACAGAATGGTAAATTGGGATCCTGAAGCGCAAACTACTTTGTCTGATGAAGAGGTAATCTTCGAAGAAAAACCAGGAAACTTATACTATGTAAATTATAAGATTGAAGGTTCTGATGATGTGTTGACAATTGCAACAACACGACCAGAAACTATTTTGGGTGATACTGCAATTTGTATCAATCCTAATGATGAACGATTTTCACACTTAAAAGGTAAGAAAGCAATTGTGCCGATTTCCAATAGAGTTATTCCAATTATTGAGGACGATTATGTAGATATTGAATTCGGAACGGGGTGTTTAAAAGTGACTCCAGCACACGATCAAAATGACAAGATATTAGGTGAGCGTCATAAATTAGAAGTGATTGATATTTTTAATGATGATGCTACGTTGAATTCTTTCGGATTGCATTATCAAGGTAAAGATCGATTTGTGGTTCGCAAAGAAATCACCAAAGAATTAGAAGAATTAGGTTGCTTGGTGAAGGTTGAGCAGCACATGCATAAGGTAGGAACTTCAGAAAGAACCAAAGCTGTAATCGAACCAAAAATTTCAGCACAATGGTTTTTAAAGATGGAGGACATTGTAAAACCTGCATTAAAAGCTGTGTTAGAAGATGAAGAAATTAAATTCTTCCCGAAACATTATAACAATACTTACCGTCATTGGTTAGAGAATATCCGCGATTGGAATATCTCGCGTCAATTGTGGTGGGGACATCAGATTCCAGCTTATTTCTATGGAGATGGAGTAGAGGATTTTGTAGTTGCAAATTCAAAAGAAGAAGCTCTTGTATTAGCTAATGAAAAACGCAATGTCTCTTCGAGCGCAGTCGAGAAGTTGACTTTGGACGACCTAAAACAAGACGATGATGTTTTAGACACATGGTTCTCCGCTTGGTTATGGCCAATATCTTTGTTTGATGGAATCAAAAATCCAAACAACAAAGAAATAAATTATTATTACCCAACCAATGATTTGGTTACGGGCCCAGATATTATTTTCTTTTGGGTGGCGCGGATGGTTTTTGCCGGCTATGAATTCATGGATAAAAAACCATTTAGCAATGTTTATTTTACGGGAATTGTTCGTGATAAGCAACGCAGAAAAATGTCAAAATCTTTGGGAAATTCTCCAGATCCAATCGAGTTGATAGAAAAATATGGCGCTGATGGAGTGCGCGTAGGGATGCTTTTATGTTCTGCAGCAGGAAATGATTTGTTGTTCGAAGAGGAGTTGTGTGAACAAGGACAAAAATTCTCTAATAAAATTTGGAACTCTTTCCGACTCGTAAAAGGATGGGAAATATCAGAAGAAATTGAGCAACCACAAGCATCAAAAATTGCGATTGAATGGTATCAATCTAAATTTAATCAGACCTTAAAAGAGATTGATGCATCATTTGAGCAATACCGTATCAGCGAAGCATTGATGAGTATTTACAAATTGGTTTGGGATGATTTTTCTTCATGGTTTTTAGAAATGGTGAAGCCAGCATACCAACAACCAATTGATGCAGCGACTTATAATAGTGTTATTTCGTTTTTCGAAAACAACTTAAAAGTATTGCATCCATATATGCCTTTTATTACTGAAGATATTTGGCATTATATTGCAGATAGAACTCCAGAAGAGGCATTGATTATTGCGGAATATCCAGAAGTGGGAGTAGTGAATCAATCAATTATTGAGGAGTTTAAAATGGCGACTGAAGTTATTTCTGGAGTGCGAACTATCAGAAAAGATAAGAACATCGCTTTTAAAAATAAGTTGGAATTTTCTGTTTTAAATAATGAAAAATCAAGTTCGGACTTTGATTCGGTTATTGCAAAACTCGGGAATTTATCATCAGTAAATTATGTGGATGCTAAAGTTGATGGAGCCTTGAGCTTTAGAGTAAAATCAAACGAATATTTTATTCCATTTGGTGAAGAAATCGATATTRWWRYTGAAAAAGAAAAAATTGAAGAGGAATTAAAATATACCGAAGGTTTCTTAAAATCGGTTCAGAAAAAATTGAGTAACGAACGTTTTGTAAACAATGCACCAGAGCAAGTAATTACAAATGAGCACAAAAAAGAAGCAGACGCTTTAGCGAAAATTGAAACCTTGAAATCTAGTTTAGCATCGTTGGGGTAGTTTGACGACGTACGACTTATCGACTCGGACGATTCAAAACATAAAAAAGAATAAGGCTGTCATTCCCGCGGATGCGGGAATATGTTTTTAAGAATACTTTTGGATTCCTGTTCCGATAATTATCGGAATCGCAGGAAATCTAAATACCTAAGCTACAAAAACTTCAAAAGCATTTTGACTCGTAGGTTGGATGTGTAGTGAATCCACAGACCCTGTTAATCCACATCCTTTCTGAGTTTTACAAGAAGTTGTTGCTGTTAATGAGAATATAAATAAAGCGAGGATTGCTAGTTTTTTCATAATAGAGGTTTTTAAAAAATCAAATATATATTTTTTTTACCAATTGATCTACATCAATCGTTTTTTCAATAACGCTTAAATCGTGTAATTTATTTTGCACCTTGTTAATCAGAGTTCTAGAAATCGATTTTCCTTGATTCCATTCCGTAATAATTAACCAATCTTTTACATCGTCATGTTCTAAATTGTAGAGTTCAGCAAAAGTATCTACATAACGTTCTTTCTTTGCAATAGTTGAAAACCGTTCAAGCTGTTTATTGATGACTCTCAGCACTTTTTTAATTTCATCAGGATTATTTTCTAAAACTTCATCACGAACTGCAATTACAAAACATGGCCATGGCGAAGGGATATCAGCCAATCTTCTAAAAGTTCCGTTATCAACTAAAGGTTTTGTTGTAAAGTGTTCCCATAAAAAATAATCTGCAGATTCATTGGTCAAAGCATCAATCGCACCCAACATATTATTGACGACTTGGTATTCAATTTTGTCAACATCCCAACCATTATTTTTTACATTTACAACAGATAATAATTGAGAACCAGAACCCACGCGACTAATTGCCGAAATTTTCCCTTTCAATTCTTTTACTGACTGATATTTAGATTCCGCCCCAACATGCAACCCCCAAAGTAGGGGAGAATTAACATAAGTCTGCACAATTTTCGACGGATTGTCATCAATGATATCTTTAATAATTCCTTCGGTTAATAAAACTGCAATATCAATTTCTCCAGAACGTAAGGCCTTTGTCATATCACCAGTGCCTCCAGTAAAATCTTTCCAAACTAAATCAATACCTTCATTTTTGAATTCATTGTTTTCGATGGCCAAATGCCAAGGCATGTTAAAATGTTCTGGAACACCACCAATTTTTAAAGTCATCATATTGTATTTGTTAGAATTTATATATTATTTTTCATCAACCATCAACCATCAACCATCAACCATCAACCATCAACCACTAGCTCACCAATTTATCCAAGGTATATTTTATCAAAGCTTCCACAGGTTTGTATGGGTCATCACTAAAAGTTCCGTTGGCTCTGTTGGCGATAATCGCATTCATTGATAAGGAATTGTGCCCTAATAACCGTGATAATCCGTAGATTGCTGAGGTTTCCATTTCTAAATTTGTAACGCGAGTTCCGTTAAATTCAAAGCTATCTATCTTGCTATTTAAACTCGGATCTTGTATCGCCAATCTCAAAACACGTCCTTGTGGCCCGTAGAATCCTGGTGCGGTTGCGGTAAATCCTTGAAACACTTCATCGCCACTTAACTTGTCAATCAAAACTTGGCTACCCTTAATAATATAAGGTCTTGCTTTGTTGCTACTCCAATTTGTTTGTTTGATAAAAGCATCTTCCATTTCAGTTTCAAAAATAGATTCTGCTACATAAGAATGTAACAATCCATCTAAACCTAAACCGAATTTACCCATCACAAAACTATCCACAGGAATATCATTTTGTAGTGAACCCGAAGTCCCGATACGTACAATATTTAGTTGTGTAAATTCTTTTTTGATGACTCTATTTTCTAAGTCGATATTTACCAAAGCATCCAATTCGTTGATGACAATATCGATATTATCAGGGCCAATTCCCGTAGAAATCACGGTCAAACGTTTCCCTTTATAAGTACCGGTGATGGTTCTGAATTCTCTTTTTTGAATGTCGAATTCAACCGAATCAAAATGTTTGGTGATTTTCGGAACTCTATTTTGATCGCCCACAAAAATGATGTCGCTTGCGATATGTTCTGGTTTTAAATTCAGGTGATAGATGCTGCCGTCTGGGTTCAGAATTAATTCTGACGCTGCTATTTTACTCATGAGTTATATTATTAGTTATATTTTTGGGGTACTAATTTATGACTTTTTATTTATCCTCCAACACGTTTTACTTTAAAGCCTTTTTGTTGTAAGATCTTCATTATTTTTACTCTATAATCTCCTTGAATGATGATTTGGTCGTTTTTATAACTACCACCAACACTCAGCTTTGTTTTTAATTCTTTCGCCAATTTTTTAAAGTCTTCGGTTGCTCCGGTATATCCCTCTAAAATAGTAATTGGCTTTCCTTTTCGCTTTTCGTATTTGCAAATGATAGGATCCTCTTGCATCCATAAATCACGTTCTTTAGGTGCTGATGAATCAACTTTTTCTTCAACATGCTCTGGAAATAAATTTTTTAATTGATCTGATAAATCCATACTTACATTTACGATTTTAGATTTTTGAATTATGATTTTTTAGAACTGTTCTCGATACGAATTTTACTCATTTCAATCGCATAATTCACTCGAACTGACGTGTTGATATCTCATCGTCACTTCGAGTATTTTGCGAAAGCCATAGCTTGAGTAAAATGTATCGAGAAGCGTACTTTTTTATTCTCTATACCATTAAAAACACCCACCTGCACCTCCCTCAAGGGAGGAAGGAATACCACCTTCAATTTCTTTTAAAGTCGTAGAAAATAGTTTCGCCATTTTCATACGCTGCTAAAAAAAACTTCACACACTATCTTACGGATAATATTATCAACTACCAACTACCAACTACCAACTACCAACTATCAACTACCGACTACCGACTGAATACTGCCAACTGATACTGAGACTAAAAAACTACTCTTTAATCAACCCCAATTCAATCAAGCGCTCATTCAAATATTTGCCTGCGGTGATATCATCAAACTGCTTTGGATGCTCAGCATCAATACAGCTTTCTAAAACATCTAATTTTGTATCACTCTTTGGATGCATAAAAAACGGAATAGAATATCGCGAGGTTTTCCACAATTCTTTCGGTGGATTTGTAACACGATGAATCGTCGATTTTAATTTGTTATTGGTATGTCTAGAAAGCATATCACCCACGTTAATCATCAACTCATTGGGTTGCGCTACGGCATCAATCCAATCGCCATTATTGTTTTGAACTTGCAATCCTTTTCCTTGCGCACCCATCAACAATGTAATTAAATTTATATCGCCATGAGCAGCAGCTCTCTCCGCATTTTTCGGTTCGTTTTCTATTGGTGGATAATGAATAGGTCTTAAAATTGAGTTCCCGTTTTTGATTGGAAAATCGAAATAAGTTTCTTCTAATTCTAAATGCAACGCCAAAGCTCGCAACACATATTTGGCTGTTTTCTCTAGCATTTTAAAGGTTTCTTTTCCAACTTCGTTGAATTTTGCCAACTCTTCAACTAGTACATTTGGAGGATATTGTGCCTCTAAAACAGGATTGTCTTCTACATATTGACCGAAATGCCAAAACTCTTTTAAGTCTCCTTCTTTACGACCTTTAGCGCGTTCTTTTCCAAAAGAAGTGTAACCACGTTGCCCACCAATTCCTTCAATTTCGTACTTGTTTTTTGTAGCTATTGGAAGCTCAAAAAAGTTCTTCACCTCTTTGTAAAGATTGTCGATTAAGGTCTCACTTAAAAAATGTCCACTCAAGGCAACAAAACCTATTTCTTCATAAGCAGCACCAATCTGATTTACAAATTGTTGCTTTCTTTCTGCATCTTCCGAAATAAAATCAGCGAGATTTACACTTGGTATTTTTTCCATAATAGTCGCTCCATTAGAAGCATTAAATTTAGTTATTTTTTGTTATCTTTTTTTAAAAAATAAAAGCCCATTTCAAGTTTCAAATGGGCTCCTTTAAAATTAAATATTTTGTGTTAATTATTTTTCCTAAAAATAGGAATGGCATAAGAAAGGGTATAATTAAAACTGAAACCCGTTTCGTTGAGATACACACGTTCAAACCCTGGAACATACATGTTTAGGAAATTATCTGGTTGTGTTTGACTTACCATTTTCTTTAGGTTAAAAGTCATTCCCATATAAAAATTATTAAATACTTCTACCTTTAAACCTATCACAAATTCGCCCCAATGGGCTGTTAATCCAGAATATTCTTCTTCAATAATAACTGTTTCTTCTGGAAAATAGGTTCCATAAAAATTAGGATTGTATTCATGTAATGTTGAAGAAAACGGACTGAATCCATAGCGTATGCCAATAAAAATTTCATTGGTCATTCCAAGCCAATTCTTATACAAATTATAATTTGCACCAACTTTTATATACGAGCCCTTAGTTGTAAATTTAATATAATCTTCTTCTTCATATCGGTTGTAATAACCGAGTTCTGCAGCTACATAAATCTTTTTGGAAATTCTAAAATCGGCAGTAGCTTCAAATCCTTTTAAGTCAGTATTTATTAATGAACGGATAGGTAAAGAAAGGTCTAAACCAAGACGCAAACCATATTTGTCTTTTGGTTTTAAGCTGTCAATAGCCACTTCTTCAACAACTTCATTTGTTGTTTCTGTTGTTTTTTCTTCTTGCGCAATTGCTGAGATTGAAACAGCAAAGAGCAGAATGCTAGTATAAAATTTTAATGTGCTCAGTTTCATTTTCAACAGTTTGGTTGGTTATTTCAGTTGCTAAAATCCAGTTATTT
>NVSL01000093.1 GCA_002401215.1 Flavobacteriaceae bacterium
ATTATCCTAAAACCTTTTCGACACTATTTCGGATGAATATTTCTCTTCATTTTGTATCTTTGCAAAACATATTTTAATCAGTAATTACCATGAATAAAAAAGTAATCTTGATGATTTTAGACGGATGGGGAACATCACCCGACCCTAAAGTTTCTGCAATCGATAATGCGCAAACTCCGTTTATCGACTCCTTATATAACGACTATC
Source organism: Flavobacteriaceae bacterium (assembly GCA_002401215.1). Lineage (GTDB taxonomy): Bacteria > Bacteroidota > Bacteroidia > Flavobacteriales > Flavobacteriaceae > Urechidicola. The sequence goes on from NVSL01000093.1 coordinate 208, forward strand.
CAAATGCGGCTTTAAGAACTGACGGATTGAATGTCGGACTACCCGAAGGACAGATGGGAAACAGCGAAGTAGGACACATGAATCTCGGCGCTGGTAGAATTGTATATCAAGATTTGGCAAAAATAAATTTGGCAGTCAAAGAAAATACCTTGGCGAAAGAACAGGTATTGGTCGATGCTTTTAAATATGCCAAAGACAACAATAAAAATATTCACTTTTTAGGATTGGTGAGTAACGGTGGCGTGCATTCACATATCAATCACATCAAAGGATTGGCAGATGCTGCGAATGATTATGGTGTTCAAAATTCTTACATTCATGCCTTTACTGATGGTCGTGATGTTGACCCAAAATCTGGGAAAGGTTTTATTGAAGATTTAGAAAATCACATCGCAAATAGCAACACTCAAATTGCTTCAGTTACCGGTAGATATTATGCCATGGATCGCGACAATCGTTGGGAGCGCGTGAAATTAGCATACGATGCAGTTGTAAATGGAATTGGCACAAAAGCTGCGAATACTACAGATGCAATTCAGCAAAGCTATGATGCTGATGTTACCGATGAATTTATAAATCCAATCATACTTACCGATGCTACAAATCAACCTTTAACAACAATTAAAGAGGATGATGTGGTGATTTTTTTTAACTTCAGAACCGATAGAGGACGTGAGTTGACAAATATGTTATCTCAAAATGATTTTCATGAATACAACACGCATAAACTGAATTTGTATTATGTTACGATGACCAATTATGATGAGTCATTTAAAAATATGCACATTGTTTTTACCAAAGAAAACTTAACAGAAACTTTGGGCGAAGTCTTATCAAAAAACAATAAAAAGCAAATCAGAATTGCCGAAACTGAGAAATATCCACACGTTACATTTTTCTTTTCTGGCGGACAAGAAGAACCTTTTAAGGGTGAAACCAGAATCTTAAGAAACTCTCCAAAAGTTGCCACTTATGATTTAAAACCAGAAATGAGCGCCTATGAATTGCGCGATGCTTTGGTACCCGAATTACAAAAAGGAGAGGTGGATTTTGTATGTTTAAATTTTGCAAATGGAGATATGGTAGGTCATACAGGAGTAATGCAAGCGGCAATCAAAGCCTGTGAAGTTGTAGATATTTGTGTAAAAGATGTGGTTACAACTGCCTTAGAAAATGATTACACCACCCTATTAATTGCTGACCATGGAAACTGCGAAACGATGATAAACCCTGATGGATCACCTCACACAGCACATACTACGAATCCTGTCCCGATTATTATGATTGACAAAGATTTGAAAAATATTGATGATGGTGTGTTGGCAGATTTAGCACCAACCATTTTAAAATTGATGGGCGTTGAGCAACCAAAAGCGATGACGAGACATTCGTTGGTTTAAGAACTTAGGTCTTCGCGAGGCGAGAGGAACGAACAACGTGGCGATCTCTTAATTGATTATTTCACACATTATGAGATTGCTTTATTACACTTGTTTTTAATTACTGTCTTCCTCACGAAAGTGAGGATCCATTTTGCAAGTTTAGTTTTGATTAACTCCGTTGAATCTTCGATTTCCCGTTTTCACGGGAAAGACAACGTTACTTTCGTTTCTTTTTAATATACACCGTTAATGATACACCCCAATAATCTCCACTTTGTGTAAAAGTACCTGTAGAACTACTTGGGTCTGTTTTATAATTTTCAGTAACATAACTACCACTTTTTAAGGTATTAAAACTTTTACTATATCTAAATTCTGGTTGCAACATAAAATGCTTAAACAAAAAATAAAACCCTGTACTTATTTCTGCACTTGTATGAAACCATTGTTTTGAACGGTCATCATTAAAAGTTAAAATTGTTGCAGGTGGTGAGGGCCCTCTTGAGCGAATACTATACCCTCCAAAATCTTGGTAGAAAGACAAGGTTAGGCTAGGAGCAACCATCCATTTAATCCGCTTAGAAAGCGGCACTATATATTCGACAATAAGTGGTACCGACCACATATTATCATCACCACTCAATTCCGTCCAATATGAATATTCAAATTCAGAACCTGTTTGTTCTTTTGTGAAATTAAATTCTTCTCTCTCTTTTTTAGGTTTAACTATTACACCTGTTTTAAAATTAAAATGTTGAGTTTGATAGACATTCACCACCACACCAAACTGTGCAGAAATATAAGATGTTACATCATAATTAACAGTTGGATCTTCTTTAACAACATCTCCTTTTAAATTATTGGTAAACTGTCCAAAAGCACCCACTAAAAAATAATCTTTTAAAAAATCGGTAGGTCTTTCTTGTGCTTGTATGTTGGTATAAAAAACAACTATAAGCACAAGGCTTATTAGGGTTCTTAAAATATTTTGTGCTTTATTAATTCTCAATTCTTTCGTTTCTTTTTAATATACACCGTTAATGATACACCCCAATAATCTCCACTTTGTGTAAAAGTACCCGTTGAGCTATTTGGTTCCGTTCTATAATTTTCAGTAACATAACTACCACTTTTTAAGGTATTAAAACTTTTACTATACCTAATTTCTGGTTGCAACATAAAATGCTTAAATAAAAAATAAAAACCCGTACTTATTTCTGCACTGGTATGAAACCATTGCTCAGAGCGGTTATCATAGGAAATAAAAATGGTTGCTGGAGGTGTTGGCCCTCTCCCACTAACACCACTACCACCAAAATAACGATAAATTGATAAAGTGAAACTAGGAGCCACCATCCATTTAATTCTTTTAGAAATAGGTACTATATATTCGGCAATCAGAGGTAAAGACCAGACAGTATCATCTCCACTCAATTCTGTATAATATATATAATTTCTAGAACTACCCGTTTGTTCTTTAGTAAAGTTAAAACCTTCTTTTATTGTTTNGGGTTTTAATATAATTCCAGTTTTAAAATTAAAATKTTKGGTTTGATATACATTAACAACCACACCAAACTGTCCAGAAATATAAGATGTAACTTCATAATTAACAGTAGGGTCTTCTTTAACTACATCGCCTTTTAAATTGTTAGTGAACTGTCCAAAAGCACCTACTAAAAAATAGTCTTTTAAAAAATCAGTTGGTTTTTCTTGTGCTTGTAATTCATTAAAAAAAACAACTATAAGCACAAGGCTTATAGTTGTTTTAAAATTTATCAAATTCTTTATCATTTTGGTTTAGTCTTTTAAATAATGTTCGCGTCTGTTACTCATTTGCTTATGTACGCCTTTTACTTTGTTTTCTTGCACTAACCATCTTTGGAAATTACGATTAAGATTTATTCTATACCTAGCTTTACTTTTATTAATAACATCCTTTTTATCAATAGTTTCATCAAAAGTTACTGCAAAATCACCACAATTATTTTCGCTAATTTCATCAGCAACACCATCTAAAGCAGCAGTTAAATCAGAACGTCGTCTAAGCCAAACTCCTGCTATTTTTTTGTAATACTTGGTAACAGATTTTATTTTAACCCCCCAAAGATATGGTCTATCAACAACCTTTACAATCCCTTTCAATTTATGTCTTGTAGCAGTATTCCAAGAGGTTCTATTTTCACCGTTAGAAAAACAATAGTTTGTTGGAGGAGGATTATTTCCGCCACCAGTATTGCCACCACTAGAATAAACACATCCGCCATATACAACTATATTACTTGCAGTTTCATTAGCAAAATCGGCACATAAAAAATAAGCAATACGGTTTAAGGTAAAAAGGTCTCCATCTGTTATCTCAGCTACACCACCATCAAATACTTTAAAAATAGAGTTTCCAATTTTTACGGCACCTACATTATTTAGTACGGTCATTTCTTCTTCATCTAATTCATAAAAATCTTTATCTGGGTCATCGGCTTCAATTAAATCTGGTTTGTTTAGCCAATTGGTTTCAGCAACTTTATAATCTTTCCGCATAGAGTTACTAAACTTAAAGGTAGCTTCAAAATCTTTTAATGGCTTATAAGTATCAAAACCAATAGTTTGCTCTTTATCACTTAATTGGTCACCATCAAGGTTTGGATATTGTGCAATAAATGCGTCATCATACGCCTCAATATTATTTTCTAAAGTAGTAACAGTAGATGTAAAAGTTGCAAGGTCACTAAACACCAATAAACTACTTGTAGCACCTCCGCCTTTTGCATAAGCGTTGGTATATTCTAATAATTGAATTCCAGAAGCCAAACTACCCTCTGTAGGTACTTCTGTATTTTGCGATATAAAATCGTCTTCGGTTGTGCATGAAAAGAAAAGTATCATACTAATTGCTACAGCAAATGAGCTGTAAATTTTAAAATTTTTCATTGTTAATAATTTTACTACAACACAAAAATTTTATAGATTTGCATTGTAAATTAAACTTAATTTTGCGATTACGTTTTTTTACTGAGAAGCCGTTACCTAGTAGCGGCTTTCTCTATTTTTAAGCATAGCTATTTCATAAGACAAATTTTTAATTTGTAAATAATTATATTGATTTGATAAATTTAAAAGAAATGAGAGTCCACAACAATTATTCTCTTTTTCGAGGTTAAATATATAGAAAAAAAAAATGAATCAAAAAATATTTTAACATTATTTTTAAACAATTCTTTTATTTAACCTAAAAACACCCTTTTAAATAGAAGATTAATAAGAATAGTCCATAATCTATGTTATTTAAAATATCCGCATTCTCGCAATATTTTATGGTGTCATTTTAAAATTGATGGGCGTTGAGCAACCAAAAGCGATGACGAGACATTCGTTGGTTTAAGGTGAAAAGAGGTTATTACACAGAGATTCACAGAGGAAATACGGAGATTCACAAAGACTTTATTAAGACGTAATAACCAAAGCTATTTGTATAAAAATTCATCCTGCAAGGTTTTCGAAACCTTGTAGGTATACTTTAGCCTTCCTCGTAAATTGAAACTAAAATAATGAGATTTCAATCGGAAGAAAAACAGAGAGTCTTTAGAAATTATTGCACATAAAAAACACCCACTTCAACCGGAATCGAAGTGGGTGAATTAACTCAAATATAATCAACTAAATTTTTACCATTGCTGTCATTGCCGCTCTTAATTCTGCACCAACTTCTTCTACAAGATGGCCACGAATCAGCTCATTAACAACAATCAATTCTTGGTTATCTACACCGTTATCTTCGTCTGCACCAAACTTCTTACCGATAACATTGGTGTCAATTTTAGTCATGAAATCTGCCAATAAAGGTTTGCATGCATGGTCAAATAAATAACAACCATATTCTGCTGTATCAGAAATTGTCGCATTCATTTCGTATAATTTTTTACGTGCAATTGTATTTGCAATCAACGGCGTTTCGTGTAAAGATTCGTAATAAGCAGACTCTTCGATTATACCAGATTCCACCATCGTTTCGAATGCCAATTCCACTCCCGATTTTACCATCGCAATCATCAACACACCATTGTCAAAATATTCTTGTTCAGAAATTTCTACGTCTCCTGCAGGAGTTTTCTCAAAATTTGTTTCGCCTGTTGCAGCTCTCCAAGTCAATAAATTTTTATCATCATCTGCCCAATCTTCCATCATTGTTTTAGAAAAATGTCCGGAGATAATATCATCTTGATGCTTTTGAAACAACGGACGCATGATCTCTTTTAACTCCTCAGCCAATTTAAAAGCTTCAATTTTTGCTGGGTTCGAAAGGCGATCCATCATGTTAGTAACACCACCATGTTTCAACGCTTCAGTGATTGTTTCCCATCCATATTGAATTAATTTTGAAGCATATCCTGCATCAATTCCTTTTTCAATCATCTTGTCAAAACAAAGGATAGATCCTGTTTGTAACATTCCACATAAAATGGTTTGCTCTCCCATTAAATCTGATTTTACCTCAGCAATAAAAGAAGAATCTAACACCCCTGCTCTATCTCCACCGGTACCAACTGCGTAGGCTTTTGCTTGTTCAAATCCTTTTTGTTGTGGGTCATTTTCTGGATGCACAGCAATCAATGTTGGCACTCCAAAACCTCTTTTGTATTCTTCTCTAACTTCTGATCCTGGGCATTTTGGCGCTACCATAATCACGGTTAAATCCTCGCGAATTTGCATTCCTTCTTCCACAATATTAAAACCATGAGAGTAAGATAAGGTTGCTCCTTTTTTCATCAAAGGCATGATTGCAGAAACAACGTTTGTGTGTTGTTTGTCTGGAGTTAAATTCAAAACTAAATCGGCAGTCGGTATCATTTCTTCGTACGTACCAACCTCAAAACTGTTTTCAGATGCATTTAAAAACGACTGACGTTTTTCTGAAATTGCTCCCGCTCTAAGTGTGTAAGAAATGTCTAATCCAGAATCTCTCATGTTCAATCCTTGGTTTAAACCTTGGGCTCCACAACCAACAATCACAATTTTTTTTCCTTTTAAAACCTCCACTCCTTCAGTAAATTCTGAAGCATCCATAAATCTACATTTCCCCAATTGTTCTAATTGTTCTCTCAACGGAAGTGTGTTAAAATAATTTGCCATCTCTTTAATTTTTATCTTTTTAATTTAACTGTTTGTTTAATAATTCTGAAATTTTCATTTCTTCTTTTGATACTGATATCCTCCCAGATCTTACAAATTGCATGATTCCGAAAGGTAGTAATTCATTGTACAATGCTTCAATTTCTTCTTTTCTTCCTGATTTTTGAATCACAAAAAAATCTGGTGAAACCGTTACAATTTGTGCATTGCTATTTTTGATACTGTTTTGTATTTGACGCTCGTCAAAAAGTAAACTCGATTTTATTTTAAACAATGCTGACTGAATATAAATCGATTCATCGTTGGTGTGATAATATGCTTTAATCACTTCGATTTGTTTCTCAATCTGACCAATAATTTTCTTCACTTTTTCTTCAGTCATATTCRCCACAATAATAAATCGTGATACATTTTCGATTTCAGTATTCGAAACTGTTAGACTTTCGATATTGATGTGACGCTTCAAAAATAWGGTCGATATTCTGTTTAATAATCCTAGATTATTTTCTGAATAAACTGATATCGTATATGTTTCTGCTTCCATTTTTTTAATTTTAATAACCTCTCGACTGCGCTCGAGGATACATTTTTATTTCTATTGTCAGGTCGATTGCTTCCGATAGTTATCGGAACGAGACCTAATCATTCTATTTTAATCTAACGTCTGAAACTGAATATCCTGATGGAATCATCGGAAACACATTTCCTTCTTTTTCTACCATCACTTCTAAAAAGTAAGCTCCTTCTGATGCCAACATTTCTTCTACACTCGATTTTAACTCTTCTCTATTTGAAACTCGTTTTCCTTCGATGCTATATCCCTCAGCAATTTTTACAAAATTCGGATTGGTCATTACGGTTGATGCGTAACGTTTATCAAAAAATAATTCTTGCCACTGACGTACCATTCCTAAAAATTCGTTGTTAAATACCACTATTTTCACAGCTGCTTTTGTCTGTAAAATCGTTCCCAATTCTTGGATATTCATTTGGATACAACCATCACCAATAATCGCGATAACCTCTCTTTCTGGAGCTCCCATTTTTGCACCAATTGCAGCAGGTAAAGCAAAGCCCATTGTACCCAAACCACCCGAAGTAATTTTACTTCTTTTCTGAGTATAATCTCCATATCGGCAAGTAATCATTTGGTGTTGCCCAACATCACTTACCAAAACAGCGTTGTCATTTTTTGCTTTGTTGATGACTTCAACAGCCTCTGCCATCGTAATTTTTTCGTCCGAAGAAACATTCAACTGACCATCAATTACTTCTTTATATTCTTCTTGATAATATGCCTCAAATTCTTGCAACCAATCGGTATGGGTTGCTTTATTTATCAGCGGTAAAATTTGTGCTAAAGTATGTTTTACATTTCCTAAAACTGCAACATCCGTTTTAACATTTTTATCAATCTCTGCTGGATCAATATCAAAATGAATAATCTTCGCTTGCTTTGCATAGCTTTCTAAATCACCCGTAACACGATCGTCAAAACGCATACCGACAGCAATTAAAACATCGCATTCATTCGTTAATTTATTTGGAGCATAATGACCGTGCATCCCAACCATACCAACATTTAATTCGTGTTTTGTAGGTAATGCAGACAATCCTAAAAGCGTAGATGCTGACGGAATATTAGCCTTTTCAACCAATGCTTTAAACTCTTCTTCAGCGAGCCCTAAAGTGACTCCTTGACCGAAAACTACAAAAGGTTTTTTAGCATTATTGATTAAATTCGCAGCAGCTTGTACCGACTTCTCATCGGTATCAGGCACTGGTTTGTAGCTTCTAATTTCTGTACATTTCTTGTATTCAAAATCCAACGTATCAAACTGAGCATCTTTTGTGATATCAATCAAAACTGGTCCTGGACGACCCGATTTTGCAATATAAAATGCTTTTGCAAAAACCTCAGGAATCTCAGAAACCTTTGTAATTTGATAATTCCATTTTGTAACCGGAGTAGAAATACTGATAATATCCGTTTCTTGAAACGCATCAGACCCCAATAAATTCGACCCTACTTGCCCCGTAATACAWACCARKGGTGTWGAATCWATTTGWGCATCWGCAATWCCMGTTACYAAATTCGTWGCYCCYGGACCMGAAGTTGCAAMCRCAAYTCCWRSYTTACCWGTWACWCKYGCAAAGCCTTGTGCWGCATGAATAGCTCCTTGCTCATGACGGGTTAAAACATGGTGAATTTTATCTTGATATTTATACAACTCATCATAAACTGGCATAATTGCACCTCCTGGATATCCGTAGATCAAATCGGCTCCTTCTGCTAAAAGACATTTAACAACTGCCTCTGCTCCTGTTATTTTTTGTGTACCCATCCTTATTCAAACTTATCTGTTATACAACCTTCTGATGCCGATGACACCATTTTTGCGTATTTATATAAAATTCCTTTTCTGTGTTTTAATGCTGGCGCTGTCCATTTGGATTTTCTATCTGCCAATTCCTCTTCAGAAAGTAACACATTAATGGTATTGTCTTCTGCACTAATTTTAATGGTATCTCCAGTTTTTAAGAGTGCAATGGTTCCTCCTGATTGCGCTTCTGGTGTAATATGTCCTACTACAAACCCATGCGTCCCTCCAGAAAAACGTCCATCGGTAATTAAAGCTACAGATTTTCCTAAACCAGCCCCCATAATTAAAGATGTTGGTTTTAACATTTCAGGCGTACCAGGTCCCCCTTTTGGTCCAACATAGCGAATAACAACAATATCTCCTCTTTCTACTTCTCCGTTAGAAATCCCTGTATTTGCTGCTTGCTCACCATCATAAACAACTGCTTTTCCTTCGAACTTT
>NVSL01000094.1 GCA_002401215.1 Flavobacteriaceae bacterium
GCAATGACTGCTTCGATGTCCGAAACACCAATTTGCTTTTTACGCTTGGCAGGCGTTTGCAACTGCTGATTTGAATAGTATTTTAGGAGAAGAGAACTTAGAAAACGCGCTGCATTTACAAGCTGATATTTTGTATTCTGTCTATTTAGAAAACAACCAAAATGGTGATTTTGAGATTGTAAAACTCCCGAATCAAGTACAAGTTGCACCTGTTTTAGATTTCCAATTTATGGATGTTGATAAGGATGGAATTGATGAAATTATAAGTATTGGAAACCTTTACAATACCGAAGTTGAAACGGTGCGTTATGACGCTTCTTACGGAAATATTATGAAATTTGAGAATGGTGTATTTGAATATATCCCTGTTCAAGAAACTGGTTTTAGTGTTCGTGGAGATGCAAAGAGTTCTAAAATCCTGACTAAGAAAAACGGAAAGAAATTGTTGATGGTTACTAGAAATGATAATTCTATTTCTACTTTTGAATTGGATTGAAATACTTTTAGAAACTTCGTCATTTCGAGTGGATTTTTCGATTGAAATGAGTAAAATTTGTATCGAGAAAATTCACTCAAAAATTAAACGTCCACGATAATGTTCCGTCACTTCAACTATTGCAGGTTGATTGAACGCTCTAACATCACCCAAAGAAAAGATATCACCGGTAATTTTTAATTGAGGATTTACCAACATATCATTCGAGCTTTTATTCGTGATGTTGACATTGTCAGCTATTAAATTCCGTCCTTCAAAACGAGAATCAGCTGCATAAAACCCAACAGTCAAATTGGTAGTTTGTCCGTCGATATAAAAGTTGGAGATTCCGTTAGAGGTAATTGTCAAATTGGTGTTATTTATCGATACATAAAAATCACCTACATTCAAATAATCAGATTGATAATCTTCAGATAACAACCTTAAATCAGGATAGGTAAGCACACCTTCTGAGCGAACCGATTGCTCTGATGAATTACGGATTTCAACAATGTTAGGAGCGGTTACAATGATTTTTGTCACCCCATAATCACGCACCAAATTACAGCCATTATTGTCTTTTGCAATCAGTTGATTGTTTATTACTTCAACAGAAACATTGCCAATTAAATTACTGCCAGATTCAATAATTACGTTTTGAATAGCGCCTTCTTTTATGATAAGCTCCACACCTTCATAAATCAAAATCTTATCAAAATTGGCCACTGTATTTTCTTGTTGAATTATGTTACCCGCAGTTTTAAAACAATCAGGCGCACTTTCAGAATCACATCCAGTGATTAGGGTTAATGCGAATACTAATATTAATATTTTTTTCATAATTAAATGTTTTATTAAACCTTCATAACGTCAGTTCGAGTAAAATTCTTGTTAGAATTTTGTATCGAGAACCTAAAAGTTACTTGTCTATTATCTCTTGTCTTTTTTCTAATATCTATATCCAACCCCAAACTCTAAAGCTTCTGCTCTAAACATATTTATTTTCAAGGTTAAGTCCGCAAAAAAATGGTCGTTAAAATGTTTTCTAAATCCAAAACGTTCATAAATTCTACTCACATAATCATAGGGGTAATATACGTTATATCCGATTTGCCCCACAACTGAAAACCGCTCCATATTGAGTTCGTATCCAGCAAAAACCCCTACACGTTTCCAATCATCCGTTTGATTAGGCACTCCTTCTTGAATGTTATTCCACTCAATATATCCCTTCATAAAAGTGGATAAAAATAAATCGGCACCAAATGAAACGGTCGAAGTGTAGCTCAATTTTTTCTCTGCAAAAGCAGTAAATGTATAAAACGGAAACAACCCACTATTATTAATAAGTGACTCATTAAATCCTGTTCTAAAAGCAGCGCCAAATCTGATTTTATTTTTTTGATAAGCARTCGCCTCAAGACCTCTTTCTGGAGCTGATATTTCCTCATCAAAATTATAATTTACACCAACAGTTGCTGCAACAGTATTGATTCCTAAGTTGGGAACATTAAAACTTGCATTGGAATAATGCAGTAAAGAAAACCCTGCATTGACCCCAAAATTACCAATTAAATATTGACGTTCATACGCTAATTTTAAATATACAGCCGCCACAATTTTAGAGCCGATTACCCAATTTTTACTATTTGTTTCTTTGTCAAAAGGAGAAGTTGCATATCCTAAGCCAAACCCTGTTGTGAGTTTTAATTGGGTTTTGTTATTGCGATTTAGTAGGTAGAAATTATAATGTGCATAGAGTGAATAAACCTCTCCGAGTGCATCCGTATGAAAATTTGTGTACGATGCCGTAAACCCAAAATCGGGGTAATTAAAAGTGCGTTCAAACTTTGAATCGCCGAGTTTTTTTTTATTCCAGCTAAAAATAAATCCTGTTGGATGCGCTTGAATAATTGGTTTTAATTCTGGAGCGTGTTCTATAATATTGCCATAGAAATAATTAAAATCTACATAAGAAGATGATTTGTTTTCTTGCGCATTTGCAAAAAGAAATCCGAATAAAAATAATATGTAAATGTGTTTTTTCATTTCTTAAATTCGAATTCCAACTCCAAATTCTACCGTTTCGGCATTGGCTCCGTGTGCTTTTAAACTTATTGCTGCAAACCATTTATCTCCAAAATAACGTTTCAATCCGAGGCGCTCATAATAGCGAACTTCATATTCAAAAGGATAATATACATAGTAACCTAATTGTGCGATGACCGAGAATTTATTGACAAACAATTCGTGCCCAACAAACACCCCAATTCGGGTGATGTCTGAGGTATTTGCATCCGATTCTCCTGGGAAATTGATATGATAGTATTCTATATAATCCTTTAAAAAAGGCGAAACAAAAATATCGGTTCCAAGTTGTATTGCTGATTTTCGACTGAGGCGTTTATCGGCATATCCAGAGAAAACAAAAAATGGTTTTACTCCACTTCCTATGATTTCTGACTCGTTAGCTCCGGTTCTAAAAACAAAGTTAAACTTGATAGGTTCTTTAAATTTCTTTGAAATTTCATGGGTGATAAACTCCGAATCTTCATTCTCTATATTATAGTTAACTCCAACGGTTGCCGCCCAAATATTTAACCCCGTATTGGGTGATTTTACATTTGAATTTGAAGCGTGAATAAACGTCAATCCTGCAGATACTCCCGTATTTTTAAAGATGCGTTCGCGTTGGTAATACAGCTTAAAGTAGGTGCTAGAATTTAGATAAGTTCCGAACGAAATGTTCTTGTTATTGGTAACTTTATCATACGGGTTTGTGTTGTATGCCAACCCAATTCCGGCTCTAAGTATTAGTTGATTTTTGTTTTCTCTATCAAAAAAATAGAAATTGTAATGCGCATAAATAGAATATAATTTACCTACGATATCATTTTTATAATCTTGATATGCAAATGAAAACCCGATATCTGGATAATTATATGTTTGCTCCCAAGCTTCTTTCCCAAATCGCTTTTGATTCCAACTTAAAATAAATCCTTCTGGATGCCCTGTAATTAGTGGGGCAACTGATGGTTGGTGTTCTAAAATAGTACCATAAAAATATTCAGCACTAAAAGAAGATTGTGGTTTTTGATTACTCGTTGTTTCACCTTCTTGCGAAAAAGAGGGAATTGAAATTAGTAAAACAAGAAGTAGGATTGATTTTTTCATTGAGGTCAAAAATACTAAATTGCCATTTGATATGATTCTTAATTGCTATTCATTTCAGGGCAAACTCATACTTTTTTTATTCTGTTGATAATCAGTATAAATATTTTTCATGATTTATAAATATTCAATTWCTGAAAATATTAATTCACACTATTCCAAGTAGTTATAATATTTAAAATAAAAGTGTGCGTTTGCCCTGCTATTCATTTTGATTTGATATTTTTATCAAAAATAAAATATCTTTTTAAGCGTTATATATCTAAAACTTAAAATTTTGCTAGCTATGAAATTTAAATTACTTATCTCCTTTTTTGTGTGCTCAACAGTTTTATTTTCTCAAGAAAGTAAATTGAAGTTTCATAGTATTTCGATAGCTCCATTAAATTATTATTTTGATAGTGATTTAGACGGTGCGGTTATTAGTATTGATATAGCTTTAAAAAAAGGGAAACATGTGTATAAGGTTTTTGGTTTGGCTGGAGGGGAAACTCAAATGATAACAATAGGATCAGCTACAGTAACTAGATCTTTTTTTGAAATTGATGTAATGTACGGGAGAGAGTTTAAAGCAAATAAATGGTTGTATTTTGATTTTTACGGAGGTCTTGGCTATTTCGAACGGATTGTTTCTACACCAGAAAGAATACCAGGGTCAGGTACTGGCGGATTATTTCAAACCTATGATTATACTTACAATATAGATAGAACATCAACAATTGGCTTTCCAATACAAAGTAAAATAAGGTATAAAGTTGGGAATAGATTTTCTCTTGGTTTGCAGTTACATGCAAATTTTAATTCAATAAAATCTAGTTATAGTATAGGTCCTTTTGTTCAATGGTATTTTGGAAAGATGAAAAAAACAAAACCAAAAGCTGAATCAAATAGCAATTAATTCAACTTAAATCGAAATGCTTCCTTTTTTAAAGTTGCCAATAATTCATTGCTAATCGCAACTTTATGCGTCCTACTTGGCATGTTTAATTTTACTTCTTCGTCCATATCATACACCGTAAAAGAAATAGGGTTTTTACCTTTATTTCGTTCTAACAATTCATTGATGCGTTTTATTTTCTCTTTATTTATTTCTTTGATATCTATTTGTAAAGTGATTTTCTTCGCTAATTTTTCTAACACATCATGCAATAATTGGATGTCTGTAAATTGTAGTTTGATATCGTCGTTGTAATAATTTTTTCTTCCTGAGATTCGGAAAAACAAAAAAGAATTCGGCACTAAAAAGTGTTKAAACTTTAAATACTCTTCACCAAAAATTCTGAATTCGTGTGATGCAGAATAATCCTCAACAAAGAAAGTAGCCCATCCTTTTCCTTGTTTCGAAATGCGATGTTCAACGCTACTTATGATGCCGCCAATGGCAACATCTTTTCCCTCCAAGGCTTTTAAATCTTGTAAATCGGCTAATTGTGCATTGCAAAAATTACTGAGTTCGTTTTTAAAATCATCCAACGGATGACCAGAAATATAGATGCCCACCACTTCTTTTTCGCGTGATAATTTTTCCATCATTCCCCATTTTTCGCAACTCGGAATGATGGGTTCATCAAACTGAACATCAGACGCTTCGCCAAACAAAGACACCTGTGATGAATTTTTATTTTCTTGATATTTAGACCCAAAGCGAATCGCCTTTTCTAAAAAGGTATGTCCTTTTTCATCCACTGCAAAATATTGTGATCGGTGTTGGCTAAAACTATCAAATCCACCAGCAAAAACCATTCCTTCAAAAGTACGTTTGTTTGCAGCTCTTAGGTCGATGCGTTTTGCTACATCAAAAAYAGATTTNNNSKRKYYRYYYTCTTTKCGWTYRTYYACAATWGTTKCAACWGCATTTYCWCCWACTCCTTTKATRGCACCCATTCCAAAGCGAATTTCACCTTTGTCATTCACTGCAAATTTGTAATACGATTCATTTACATCAGGACCTAAAACTTCGATATTGGCACGCTTGCATTCCTCCATAAAAAAGGAAACTTGTTTAATATCTCGCATGTTATTTGATAAAACTGCTGCCATATATTCGGCAGGATAATGCGCTTTTAAATACGCAGTTTGATAGGCAATATATGCATAGCAAGTGGAGTGTGATTTGTTGAATGCATATGCTGCAAATGCCTCCCAATCTTTCCAAACTTTTTCTAAAATTTCTTCTGGATGACCATTGTTTTTGCCACCATTCATGAATTTTGGTTTCAGTTCTTCGAGTAAAGCAAAAAGTTTTTTACCCATCGCTTTTCGCAGCATGTCGGCTTCACCTTTTGTAAATCCTGCTAACTTTTGTGAGAGTAACATTACTTGCTCTTGGTACACCGTAATTCCGTAGGTTTCTTTTAGGTATTCTTCCATTTCCGGAAGGTCGTAGGTAATGTCTTCTCTACCGTGTTTACGATTAATAAACGACGGAATATACTCCATTGGCCCAGGTCTGTATAAGGCATTCATCGCAATTAAATCTGCAAAAACTGTCGGTTTTAAATCCTTCATGTGTTTTTGCATTCCGGCGGATTCGTATTGAAAAATCCCAATAGTTTCTCCTCGTTGAAAAAGCTCATAGGTCTTTTCATCATCCAACGGAAAATCATCAGGAATCAGCTCAATGTCGTGTTTTGCTTTGACAATTTTAACAGTATCTTTAATCAGGGTCAGGGTTTTTAATCCCAAGAAATCCATTTTTAACAAGCCAGCACTTTCCACCACATTATTGTCGAATTGCGTCACAAACATATTAGAATCTTTGGCGGTAGAAACTGGTACCAAATTGGTAATATCTTCTGGTGTGATGATGACTCCGCAGGCATGTGTCCCCGTATTTCTGACGGATCCTTCTAGCGCCAACGCTTGCTTTATAGTCTTTGCTGCTAAATCTTCACCCTCTGCAATAATGATTAATTCGGCGATATTTGCTTTGTCATCAGCGCGTAATTCTGCAATTTTCGATTTACNNTTTTTATCATCACCAAAAATGTAATTCAGCTTTGTTCCGGGAATTAATTTAGCGATTTTATCAGCTTCATGTAGCGGTAAATCCAGCACCCGAGCCGTATCTCTGATGGATGATTTTGCAGCCATCGTACCATAAGTAATAATCTGCGCTACGTTATTTGAGCCATACTTGTTTATTACAAAATCTATGACTTTTTGACGACCTTCATCATCAAAATCAATATCGATATCGGGTAATGATACACGATCTGGATTTAAGAAACGCTCAAAAAGTAAGTCGTATTTGATAGGATCAATATTTGTAATCCACAAACAATATGCAACTACCGATCCCGCAGCAGAACCACGACCAGGACCTACAGAAACATCCATTTTACGGGCTTCAAGAATTAAATCCCAAACAATTAAGAAGTAACCTGGGTACCCAGTTTTTTCGATAATTGACAATTCAAAATCGAGACGTTCAACAGTTTCTTCATCCAATTCTTCGCCATATCTTTTCTTGGCACCTTCAAAAGTTAGGTGTTTCAAATAGGCATTTTCTCCACGGACTCCACCATCAATTTCATCCTCAGGATTTACAAATTCTTGTGGGATATCGAACTTAGGTAAGAGCACATCACGCGCCWAAGGATATGGTTCTACCTTGTCAATTACCTCTTGAATATTCAGAATTGCTTCTGGAGTGTCCTTAAACAATTCCACCATTTCATCGGTGCTTTTAAAGTAGAATTCATCATTCGGTAGTCCGTATCTAAACCCACGACCACGTCCTTTTGGGGTGTCAAATTTTTCACCATCTTTTACACACATTAAAATATCGTGCGGTATCGCATCACCTTGATCTATATAAAAAACATCGTTGGTCGCCACCAATTTAACAGCATGTTTTTTTGAAAAGTTGATGATTACATTATTTACATGTGCCTCATTTTCTTGCTGATGATCGCTAATTTCTAAATAGAAATCGTCGCCAAATGTTGCCTTCCACCAAAGCAAGGCATCTTCGGCTTGTTGCTCGCCGATGTTCAGAATTTTACTGGCAATTTCTCCGTAAATATTTCCACTTAAAACGATGAGGTCTTCTTTAAATTCTTCTACCAATTTCCTGTCAATCCTCGGAACATAATAAAACCCTTTGGTGTGAGATATTGAGGAGAGTTTTGCCAAATTGTGATAGCCCTTTTTGTTTTTGGCGAGCAGCACAATTTGGTACCCGTTGTCTTTGTGACTTCTGTCTAAATGATCTTCACATACATTAAATTGACTTCCAACAATCGGAGTGATTTCTTGCTGAGGTTCATCGCCATCCGCAAGATTTTCATTGTGATTTTTTACGGATTTGTTGTGTGCTAAAATCTCTTTTACAAAATAGAAAGCACCCATCATATTTCCTGCGTCTGTCAATGCAACAGCCGGCATTTTATTTTTAATGGTGGCTTTAACAATATCTGAGATACTAGCGGTAGATTGCAATACGGAGAATTGCGAGCGATTGTGTAAATGTACAAAAGCAACATTTTTTAAATCGGTTTGTTTGGTTGGAGTCTCCGTTGAACTTTCCCAATCAATATTTTTTGCAGCTTTTTCTTTAAGCTTTTTACTTTCTTTTTTTAGGTTGATATGTTTTAAACCAATCAGCTCAATCTCCTTCGGGTTCTCTTTATCAAACTTTTCAAAATAATCGGGAGAGACGTCTAATTGTTCTAAAGTATAACTTCGTTTTCTGATGAGTTCTAAAAAACATCTGGTTGTAGCCTCAACATCGGCAGTGGCATTATGAGCATCGCCAAAAGCTGTTCTAAATAAATGTTGATGTAATTCGGTAAGTGTCGGCAGTTTAAATTTGCCACCACGACCCCCAGGAATCTGACACATCGTTGCAGTAACTTCAGTACAAGTATCTAAAAGGGGGAGTTCGTCCAGCATAGTTTCTACACCCAATCTGTGAAACTCGCAACCCATAATATTTAAATCGAACCCAACATTTTGACCGACCACAAATTTGGTTTTTGATAAAGCAATATTGAATTTCTCTAAAACCTCTGCTAATGAAATTCCGTTTTCATCAGCAAGTTGGGTTGAGATTCCGTGAATTTGCTCCGCATCATAAGGGATGTTAAACCCATCAGGTTTTACTAAATAATCTTGACTTTCTATTAAGATCCCTAAGTCATCATGTAGCTGCCACGCAATTTGGACACACCGAGGCCAGTTGTCAGTATCGGTAATTGGAGCTTTCCATTTTTTAGGTAATCCGGTAGTTTCGGTATCGAAAATTAAGTACATGTAGTGTCGGAATTTGAAGTTTTAAAAGTAGTATTTTTTGCTTCTTTTTAGGTTGAGATTGTTTGTTTAGTTATTAACAATTCACCCTTTAAATAAGCGTCAGAATATTAGAAAATTAAAGCAACAAACAATTGGAATAAATTGAATGAAATATGATGATTGTTACTGATTAAATTTTGTACATTTGCACCCTTAATTCCTGAAACAAATTCAGGATAAATTAATAACCAAGGTCGAGTACCTTAAAAAATTAAAATATGTCAGTAAAAATTAGATTACAAAGACACGGTAAAAAAGGAAAACCATTTTATTGGATCGTAGCAGCAGATGCTAGAGCAAAAAGAGATGGTAAATTTTTGGAAAAATTAGGAACTTACAATCCTAATACAAATCCTGCAACAATAGAATTGGACGTTGATGGTTCAGTAAAATGGTTGCAAAATGGAGCACAACCAACAGATATAGCAAGAGCATTGTTGTCTTACAAAGGTGTGTTATTAAAACATCATTTAGCTGGTGGAGTTAGAAAAGGAGCTTTAACAGAAGAACAAGCAGCGGATAAATTCCAAGCTTGGGTAGATGCTAAAGAAG
>NVSL01000095.1 GCA_002401215.1 Flavobacteriaceae bacterium
TTTGGAAAAATCTCTGGTTTGCCCAATGTTCGTTTCTTTTTTAGTAAGTTTGTGATTAATCAACGCAACGAAATTATAACCGAGACGTTAACTTTAATGCGGAAAAAAAATTAAAAACCGAAACATTTTAGTTCTTAAAATATAGTTTTAGCAACAAAACGGGAAAAGGATTCTGGCGGGAATTTTAGCACAATTGCGGAATTGAGCATTGGATCGGAAAATTTTTAAAAAGAAGATTTTAGTTCATTTAAAGTTGAAAGGAATGTTCCCCGATTGAAAAGCAACTTTGCGGAAAAATCTTAAAAATTAAAATTGAATAAATTGGAAAAATCTCTGAACGCATTTTAAATTTAAAGATTTAGAAAACATTAAAGATTAGAAATAGCGAACAAGATTGAAAAGCAATTTTACGGAATTGGAAAAGAAAAAAAAGCACTAAAAGTTAACAATGGTTATAATTCATTGCTGGTAATTTTCCTTTTGGAAAAATCTTTGGTTTGCTCAATGTTCATTTCTTTTTTAGTAAGTTTGTGATTAATCGACGCAACGAAATTATAACCGAGACGTTAGCATTCATCGGCGGAAAAATCTCAAAAACGATAAACTTTAGTATTTTAAAAAAGTGTTTTAGCACAACTACGGAAAGAAATATTTAATCGAAAAAAAAACTAAAAAAGGAATTTCACTCGGTCGGAAAAGTTCAATTCCAAGTTTTACCTAAAATTTAAAAATTAAAAAAAAAACAGCAACTTGTTGGAATCCACTCGCAACGGAAAAATTGAAATGGGAATCTCACTCGGTCGGAATTTTACTCGGAATGGGAATTTTAAAATTCAAAGATTTTAGGAAAATTCAAAAATAGGAGGGAACCAATCTTTGCGGAATGACAGAACTCAAGTTGAAAATAAAAAGCCACGAAATGCTAACAATGGTTATAATTCATTGCTGGTAATTTACCTTTTGGAAAAATCTCTGGTTTGCCCAATGTTCGTTTCTTTTTTAGTAAGTTTGTGATTAATCAACGCAACGAAATTATAACCGAGACGTTGTGCGTAATGCCGAAAAACAGAAATCAATGAAGAAAAAAGATTACATTCAAGGCTCTTTATTTGAAGAAGACTATTTAATTAGAACTTTAGGTAATCTTGCCAGTTCTCCTGAAGTCGCATTAACTGAATTAGTTGCTAATGCTTGGGATGCAGGTGCAACAATGGTAGATATTTTTATACCTGAAAAAAAAGGAGAAAATTTAATTATTGAAGATAATGGAACAGGCTTAACTAAAAGTGAATTTTACAAACGGTGGATGAAATTAGGATATAATCGCCTAAAACATCAAGGTAAAAAAGTCAAATTCCCTAAAGGTGTGGAATTACAAAGATTTGCTTATGGTCGTAATGGTGTCGGTCGTCACGGTATGCTTTGTTTTAATGATGAGTATAAAGTAATTACAAATAGTGGAGGAAAAGAATCAACTTTCATAATTACAACGAAAAGTGAAAAAGAACCCTTTATAATAAAAGAACAATTTTTTAAATCCTCAACTAAATCAGGAACACAACTTATTGTTAATGTCTTGAAAAACCTACCTAAGCCTGAAAATATTCTTGAAGTTATTTCTGCACGTTTTTTACACGACCCAAAGTTTAAAGTTACAATTAATAAAAATACAATTCAGTTAGAGGAACACAAAGGATTAATATTTACAGAAACTGTAAAAGTTGGCAATGTGAAACTCAAAATTCATATGATTGATTCTAAAAAATCAAGAAAATCAACATTATATCAAGGTATTGCATTTTGGCAAAGTGGTCGATTAGTTGGAGAACCGTCTTGGATTGTTGGATATAATATGGTTTTAGATGGAAGAACAAAACAAGCAAAGAGATATTCTGTTGTTGTTCAAACAAATGATTTAGCAGAATATATTCGTGAAGATTGGTCAGGGTTTAAAAACATAAAACAACTAAGTCCAATTTTTGAAAAAGTTGATGAAGTTGTTCAAAAAATGTTTTCAGATATTGCAAAAGAAAATATTGAAGAAACAACAAAACAAATAAAAAGTGAATACAAAAAAGAATATAATGAATTAAGTCCTTTAGGTAAATATGAATTTAATGAAGCAATAGAAATCATAACAATCAATAACCCTACCGCTCGTCAAGATTCAGTTAATTTAGCAGTTGAAACAGTTATTAATCTTGAGAAAACAAGAAGTGGTAGTGAATTAATACAGAAGTTATCACTTTTCTCTGATGAAGATATTGATGGATTAAATAAACTTCTTGATAAATGGACAATTAAAGATGCTTTAACCGTTCTTGATGAAATTGATAAGCGTATTTCTGTAATTGAAGCAATAAAAAAATTATCTAATGATAAATCGGTGGATGAATTACACGTTTTACATCCGTTAATCGCAAGTGCAAGATGGATTTTTGGACCTGAATTTGATTCGCCAGAATATGCCTCAAATAATCAACTTAGAACAACTGTTGAAAAGGTTTTTAAGAAAAAAGTAAATAAAGAATTGTTTATTAATCATAGAAATAGACCTGATATTGTGGTAAGTGGGAATTCGACATTTTCAATAACAGGAACAGTGCAATTTGATAATGAAAATGGAATATCAAATATTAATAAAGTTTTAATAATTGAACTAAAAAGAGGTGGTTTTAAACTTGGCAGAACTGAAAGAAACCAAGCAGTTGGATATGTTGAAGATTTTATGAATTGTGGTACAATTATAGGTTCGCCTTATATTAATGCTTTCATTGTTGGTGAATCATTTAGTGAAAAAATTCAGCCAATACAAACCATAGAAAATGAAAATAAAGTAAAAATGGGAAAAGTTGAAATTTGCTTATTTTCTCAATTAGTTGATTCATCTGAAAGAAGGTTATTTAATTTAAGAGAACGACTTAATAAAAGATACGAAAATGTTTCAGGTATGGAATTATTTAATAGACAAGAAAAATTAGCATTATAAAGCACTAACGCACAACAAAGTATAAAAATAATAGCCGAAATGGTAGTAAATATAAAAATTGTAGTTCGCAACAACATTAGTAGTAAATTGAAAAATTCTGCTTCCGAAATCGGCTACTATTCTTATACAAATCGTTGGCAATAATTTAAGAAAAATTACGAATTGAATAGAATAATAGGAATTATATTGACAATTTTTCTTCTGATYTCCTGCAAAAAATCGGAAAAAACAGAAACGCAAAACAATTCTGAATCTGAAAACAAAATCACTCAATCGGAATTTAAAAAAGTAGAATCTCAAAACTCGCTAAATTTGGAATACCAACTTTTAGACGAAAATGACGAACAAATAAATTTTGCGAGTTTAACGAAAATGCCTGAATTTCCAGGCGGACTTGATTCGCTGACTAAATTCATACAGCGGAATTACAAATTTCATCAAGGATTTACAGAATACATAAATGGAAAAGTCAAATCGACTTTTGTMGTTGACACWMTTGGAWAMRTARWKKAYMTMRWKMYWATTKAWAGATTGAGAAAAGATTACGATACTGCTTGTTATAAAGTAATATCTAAAATTCCTGACTGGAAACCAGCGGAAATAGAAAATAATAAAAAAGTAAAAGTTAAATTTCTTTTGCCATTCAAGTTTGTGACTGAAGAATAAAAAACTATTGCCAACAAAGTGTATAAACAATAAGGGTTTGAATGGTTAATCCGAAGTTTCGTGCATTTTACGAAGACCGCAAAATTTTTCAAATTTTGCCTTTTTATTTTTGAATTGTGAAAAATTCAAAAAATTTGGCTAATTTTATAACCGAACAATAAGTCCATTTTAATCCCTTACTGTTCATACACAAATCGTTGTGCGTAATGTGAGAGCAACTTTATCGAACAAGAAAAAATGAACAAATTACGACTTTATAAAAAAATATTAATCGGAATTACTCTCGTAGTATTTTTATTAATCTTGATTTTTACAATTGACGTTATTAGAGAAACACCAAACAGGTCATTTCTTGATATTGATTTTCAAAATAAAAATAATATCGTTTCGGCTTACGGAACTTTAATTGGTGGAATTTTAGCATTTTTATCAATTCTCTTTGTTTTATTTGGACTTCTTGAACAAAGACTTGAAATCCTAAATGAAAAAGCGGAAAAAGAAGAAGAAAACCGTCAAGAACTTACAGACCAATTAAAATTATTGAGTACTTATTTCAAATCTACAATTGAACACATACTTTCTCAAGGAAAAATTTTCTCTGAATATTCCCAAAAAGAGCAAAAGTCGCCTTCTGAAATGAATACAATGTATTTTACAGCAAATAAAAATTTCACGAGAATAATTGATATGAACCCTTTATCAATTTATAAGGCAATTCGAACAAACTTTCAAACAGATGAAAATTGGGAAAAAATGTTTTTAAATATCTACAGCATTTTTGATTTTTATTCGGATGGAATTAGAGAATTAAAAGAAAAATACGAATCTCAAATTAATTTTAAAGTCAAAGAGCAGAGAAAAGTTAGTTCTGAAATTAGAAAATTAGTTAGTAAGTGCTCAACTTTAGTTGACATTTACAAAGTCAAGTATCCAAAAAAATATATGTCATATCCTTGGGTTAAATTATCTAATGATTTTACTTTTAAATACTATGAATATTTAGATTATTGCAATGCAAATAATGAGCCTTCCAATTTGCGAGTTATATCAGATAATCTTCTACTTCCCTTTTTAACAGAAGCGATGAAATTAAGAGATAATCCTGGTTATGAAATGCCAATTTGTAGAAAACCTGTTGTATCTGCCGCAAACATTAGAAAAGACATTACTAAAATTGAATTTGACTGTATACATTACGCAAGAGATATTGAAAAGCAATTTAATGAATATTTTAGTGAAGAAAATAAACATTTAAAAGAACTGAAAAAATTGAAATTAGAAATTGACAAGAAACTGAATGAATAAGTCGAGTAGGTAAAGGGGAATTTCACCCCTAAACCTCTCACAGAACCGTACGTGATAGTCTCCCATCATACGGCTCTTCATAGTCCAAAGTATTTCTACTCCTGACCTACTATCCAAAATCATCGCCCACCTAAGCAAACTTGTAATACAATAATAAGTCACACTATGTGAAGCCCTTCGCTCGTAGGGTCATTACTCCTACTCTCTTGGGTATRTTCGCTACTACGACTTCATCCGCCCCAATACAAAACSTCGCTACTTTCCTRCTYTTCCCKWTGGGATTTTTRYAGTTWTTGCTTTGCATTTTTGTWTTGGTTCTCCTGTTCCATTATTGAGCCYAGATATAGGTCTTGCCCTCTTAATACCGTATGCCGTGTAGCCAGTTAACAGGTTGTCCGCTACACTTCGTCTCGCAGGGTCGCTCTCCCCTTTGATTTTGACATAATAAAAGTTATTTTCGACACGTCTTCGATGGGTTCGCTCTCGCTCAACTCCTATATCCGCACCATACAACTAATAACCATATCTACCTGTCGGCAGACAGGCAAACGGCTTTAGTGATTTAACCTTAACGCTCAATACCATTGCATTGACAACAGCACCTTAAGGCGGTTTAGAGAATATGCCTGTACATCTTATCTGATAGTCCAATTCTTTGTAAATACTCCGTTTGTGAGCCCTCTAATCTTACCTGAAAACAGGGATTAGCTCGTTTCAGTTTCGTTAACAAAGCCTATCATCTCAATAATAGTTATGTTTCCATTTCAAAGAACTTAWYSTATMTTTSTACCCTNTGGAAACGCAGGACACACAACACTACGCACAACACCGTGTATAAATCATTGGGCAATAGGTGGTTAAATGAATATTATAGATATAAATAAACATTACGGAAAACTGAAAATGAAGTGCTTCGAAACGCCCAACGCTTCATACACAAGACCGTTAGGCAACATAAAGGAAATGACGAAAAATCAAGAAAAATCCGATAAACAATATGCAGCTTATATGGCTAGAAAATATTTTAGTGGACAAATTTCGAAATATCAAATTTTAGATGGCTTTCCAGATTATGTAAATAACCCAAAAATTGAACTTCTTTATAAACGAATACTAGAAAAACCGAAAAGAGGTTGGCTGTTTGGAGTCTCAAAAGAAAAATATCAAGAATATATATTAAAAAGCTATGAAATAATTGAGGAATTAGAAGCTGACAATTAAAAATGGGATATTTAACTGAATTAAAAAAAATACGGTGAATGGATTTGATTTCAAAAATCGGGCAAATATTATTAATTTTAGGAATAATTTATTTGTGGAATAAATACATTGTGAAACTAATAATTGGAAAAGTTATTGGATTTCATAAAAAAAATAACAAACAAAATTTAAATAAGCAACCAATGAAATTCTTTGTGAAAAACGAATTGAATATCATTAATATCTCCATAATTTTTTACTGATTTGGTGAAATAATAATTATAATCGGAATTTTAGCGGAATAAAACGTTGCCTAACACCTCATAAAATTTATGCTTACATTTAAACTAAATAATAAGCCGACAAACATTTTAACAAACCGATTTGCTACAACCGAAAAATCTAACGATTTTTATGTCGCACAAATCTTATAAAAACTCGTTGGGCGTAATTAAAAAATGAAAATATTTAACGACATTAAACTGTTTTATAATAAACGAAATTCTGATAATTGGAATTTATCGAAACATTATGTACCAGATTTTTTTGAAACAAAATTTATTGTTCATTGGGTTTATGGAATAATAGAAAAGTTTCCATTTGACAAATATCCTATGAAAAACGAAACGTTTGAAGACATGAATAAACGTGTCAAAATTGAACAAGAATTTGATGTTTTACTAAGGAAAGAGGAACTTTATGAGCCTATTTCAATTAAGAAATTAGCTAATAAATTTAACGTAGAATTTTCACAAAAAACTGTGGAATTAATCCCTGAAAATCCTGGAATTCACTATTTGGATAATTTAAGTATTAGGAAACTCCAAGAATCTCTAAAAAAAATCTCTCAAAACTCAAAACTGAATTTATTGATTTGTGAAAATGAAGAGTATGATTATTATACTGCTGATTTACAAAAAGAATATACAAATATCACGTTGGAAAAATATTTTGAAATACAGGAATTATATAGTTTTCAATTAGACACTTGTCTTTTTGATGAAAATTTAAACTGGTGTTTAACAACAGCTGAAAATGCTCCAATTTTATTGGGTTGCAAAAAAGAATTGGAATCTGAAATTGAACAAAAAATGAGTTTAGAATTATTTAAAGTAGAGAATGAACAAGAAATGTATTAAAAAAAACTACGCCCAACACCGTGTARAATYCATTGCTAAGTTTTGGCTTACTTACGAAAATCCTATCGGATTTTCAAGTTGGTTTTGTACTTGTGAAGTTTATCACTAATTTCACGCAACGAAATCTTACACAAATACGTTACCTGCAATTAGAATAAAGAACGAAAATGAAGTATATTATTGAAATTTGTGTAGCAATAGATATAGCAATATTAGGTATTGCATATCCAATAATTGTCGACAAAATTTCAAATATTGGAGAAAAATATTACTCTAATTATTTGTCCGAATTATTCAATAATGAATACCTACAAAAAAAGGTTAGGTTATTAAATATTTCCACTTTTAAATTTACACTTTATTTCACCATTTTTCTATTTATTTTTTTAATACTCGATTTACCACCTCTTTTCAAAACCGATATTCCAATAATAGATAAAGTCATTGGGAATTCTGCTAAAATTTTAGTTTTCCTATCAACTATTAACTTAACAGTCCAATTCTTTATTTGGCTTGATTTAGTAATGCTATATAATGGTAAGGCAACTACGCTACTAAAAAGAATAATTACCAAATACAATAACATTAAAAATGATGATACCATTCTTAAGAAGTATCATTTAAAGACAATAAATGAATTTTCTTTTTTTGCTTTAAATAATTCAAACAAACCAGATAAACATCTTCAAAAAACATTAGTTGACTTTTATTATTTTGAATTTAAAAAAAGTAGAACTGCTTATAATAATGAAACTTATGGGCTCGAATATCCGAATGAATTATATGAATTTGTATATGATTTATGTTCATCTGTAGTTAGAAAAGACAATGTTCAAATTCCAGTTCTTGAACATAGAGCAGTAAGTAGTTGGTGGTTATTAGGAGAAAGTTTTGATGAAATTCCAATTTCTGAAATGACATATAATTGGTTATGGCGAAATATTATTGTAATTAGTAAGAAAGAGAAATACATCAGAAACCATTGGAGTACTGCTCATCAATATATTTCTTACAGACTAAAACCTGTAATGGAAGATTATGAATTGGATGATACTAAAGAWTTTGTAATAAAGAATAAAATTGAAGTTGAAAAACGTAATGAAGAAAGAAAGCAGTTTTTTGAGTTTCATTATGCTTTAGGTGGTCTATTGTTGTACAAAAGTCAATACAAAACAATTGACTATATTCTCAATTATACACAATCAATGCCACCAAGTTATGAATTATTGCCTGAAACAATGACTGATATTTTTTATTGGTTTGAAGAGTTCAGGAATGAATTTAAGAGAGATAAGCCAGTTGACCTAAAATACTATTTCCCTGAATTAGATAACTATGGAAATAGTGGTAAAATAACATATTGGATATCGAGTTACATTGTCTTACTATTTATTAGACAATTTTCACGAAATAGACATTACACTTTTCAAGATTTCACATCACTTCCAGAATTACCAAAAAATATTTTAGACTTAAATAATTGGTATGACGGTTTGGCTTATTTTGAAAAGTGTCTAAATGATGTTATTCAAAATAATGAATTATTATCAGGAACGAATTTTTCGGGTATTGTAGAAACAAAAAAAACAGAAATGTTTAAGTTTGTTAGTGATTTAAAGGAACAAATATTTAAAAAAATAGGAGCAGAAAAATTAGATGCACATCTTTCTGTAGAAAAAATTAAAGATTTTAATACCAAAACAAAAGAAAACAGCGCAAAGCCAATCACAATCGCAGTCAAAATCAACGCTTGCGGCAAAGGGTTGGCAATGCCAGTCAATGTGCCATGAAAATCTTTCGGTATAATCGGCGGAATGTCCCGCGTCACGCGGCCAACGGTAAAGATAAGCAGGTTCACTGCATTGCCCAACAAAGCCACGCCCAAAACCAATCTAATCACACTGCGGCTTTGCATCAAATAAGTGCTGGCGGCAAAGATAAGCCCAACCAATATTGTTAAATAAAATTCCATCAGTCCGCCTCCTCCAAAGTCAGCATAATCGCAGTGATTGCACCAACCACCACAAACCACACACCAATGTCAAAAATCATCGGGGTCGATAGGTCAAAATAATCACCATTGCCCAATGGCACTTTCCA
>NVSL01000096.1 GCA_002401215.1 Flavobacteriaceae bacterium
TGCGTAGCATAATTATCTGCCATAGCATTTTGGACAACATTCAGCTTTTCAGGAAGGTTCATTCCCTCAACAGTTACGATATGTTTTCCGTTGGCATTTCCTAAAGGTGATATACAAGAGGTGATACTTTGGTAGCTGATTTTATCATCAAACAAGATTCCAACCAAAACAGTACATGCTCCGCAGTCTCCTTCTCGGCATCCAATTTTGGTTCCTTTTAATTGCTTTTGTTCTCGAATAAAATCGAGTAATGTCATTCCGACATGAGCTGAAGTTTTGATAACTTCGTTATTTAAAATAAATTGAATCATAGGTAAGGGACAAGATAGAAAAAAACTAAACATATTTTTGAGCAAAAAAATAAATTATTAACAATTGGGAAAAAGGTTAAAGACCACTTTTAAAAAGACGTAAGATCGCTAGCGCTGAAAGACAAAAGATTTAAGACTTGTTTGTTGGAGGAAAAAACAAAAGATAAAGGTCTCGACTGCGCTCGACCAGACATAATTTAGTTTTTGAAATGAGAGCGTAGTTTTATAATTTTTCGATATATTTACTTTTTATTGATTCTTACTTAAGAAATGTTCTCGATACAATTTTTTATCAAAAATTACTCGAACTGACGCTGTAACTTAATTATAATCTTTGATACAATTTTCTCCTATTGTCGAAAATTACGACCTGACGGAGTCAAACAAAATAAACCTAACACTTATACCAACTTCAAGCTTATGGAAGACTACGGATTTCTATCAATTCTACCGCCACTCATCGCAATAATATTAGCGCTCAGAACAAAACAAGTGTACATCGCATTACTTTTCGGAATTTGGTTTGCGTGGATTATTATGAGCGATTGGAATTTCTTAACAGGGACTTTAGCCACAATTGAAGGACTTGTAAATGTTTTTAAATCCGAAGGAAATACAAGAACAATTATGTTCAGCGCCTTGGTGGGAGCACTCTTATTATTCGTTCAATATTCTGGTGGGGTCGCAGGATTTGTCATCCAAATAAATAAATTGATCGATTATTTTGAAGACAAACAGAAAGGATATAGCCGCGTAATTGTTCAAGTTTTGGCAATGCTTACTGGATTATTATTGTTTGTCGAAACAAGTATTAGCTCGCTAACTGTCGGAACTTTATACCGTCCCATTTTTGACAAGCTCAATATCCCAAGAGAAAAATTGGCTTATATCGCCGACTCAAGTTCAGCACCTTCATCGATTTTAATTCCGTTTAATGCGTGGGGAGCATTTATTATGGGGCTATTATTAACCCAAGGAATTGAGCATCCGTTTTCGACATTAATAGCATCTATCAAATATAATTTTTATCCACTGATTGCAATTGTCATTGTGTTCATCGTCATCTTTTCAAAGAAAGATATTGGAGCAATGGCAAAAGCTGAAAAGCGAACTCGAGAAACTGGAAAGTTATTAAATGACAACGCTACACCAATGGTTTCTGATGCTATCACTTCACTTACGCCCAAAGAAGGTGTAAAACCAAGAGCCTTTAATATGGTAATTCCGTTGGCGACCATGGTCTTAATGATGCCAAT
The DNA here is from genome assembly GCA_002401215.1 of Flavobacteriaceae bacterium. Lineage (GTDB taxonomy): Bacteria > Bacteroidota > Bacteroidia > Flavobacteriales > Flavobacteriaceae > Urechidicola. The sequence goes on from NVSL01000096.1 coordinate 1,568, forward strand.
AAATTTGGCCTATACAGGCTGGGGCGAAGTAGAAACTTTCACTTCGTTTTCTAATCATTTGTCCCAAGCAATTGGAAAAGGATCCGGATCATCCTCCGTTTTATATTCAGTTATTGCATCGATATTTGTGGCGATGATTTTATACAGATCACAAAAAATAATGAAAACCAAAGAGATGGTTGAAATGGTTTTAAAAGGAATTAGTGAGTTGATGCCTTTGGCTTTATTGATGTTATTGGCCTTTGCAATTAGCGATGCCTGCAACCAATTAGGGACTGGTCAGTTCGTAGCCAATTGGTCTAAAGAATGGTTAAGTCCAGAATTTTTACCCGCGGTTGTTTTTGTGATTAGTTCATTTATTGCTTTTTCTACCGGAACTTCTTGGGGTACATTTGCTATTATGTTGGCGATTTCAATTCCGATGGCAACGATTCACGGCACCGATGTGACTTTGGTGATTGCTGCAACTTTAGGTGGCGGAATTTTTGGTGATCATTGTTCGCCCATTTCCGACACTTCCATTATTTCGTCCATGGCATCGGCGAGTGACCATATTGACCATGTAAAAACGCAGTTGCCTTATGCCTTAATTGGTGGAGTTATTACAACACTTCTTTATTTAGTGATGGGATTTATGGCGGTTTAAAATTTATATGATGTTAAAAAAAATAATCTTTCTATTTGGATTTATTCTGATTTTGGTTGGTTGTAAATCAGCTAAAATCACAAAACATATTGATAAAACTTTGGATACTGAATTTTATAAAAATCAGTTTACAGGATTGTTGGTCGTCAATTCAAAAACAAAAGACACGATTTTTAATCACAATGCTAACAAGTATTTTTCACCAGCGAGTAACACAAAAATTGTAACGCTTTATACGGCGCTACAGTTTTTACCAGATTCTATTCCTGCTTTTAAATATTCAGTTGACAAAGACACTATTTCGATTTTAGGAACTGGAGACCCAAGTTTTTTACACAATTATTTTATGGATAGTACCGCTTTAAAATTGACTCAAAAGTATGCAAAAGTAAATGTACTAGTTGACAATATTACTGATGAAAAATTGGGTCCAGGTTGGGCTTGGGAAGATTATGATACTTATTTTAGTCCGGAGCGGAGCGCTTTTCCAATGTATGGAAATGTGGTGACTGTGAGTAATAATGACGGTCTAAAAGTTTATCCATCAGCATTAAAAAGTAAGGTAAGTTATTCTGAAACTGAACGTCCTCGAAAATTGAATGATAATAAATTTTATTACAATCCAACTAAAACTCGAGAAGTTGAAATTCCGTTTGTGACTGATTCTACTTTGATTGCAGAATTATGGCAAGATTTATTGGGTGATAAAGTTAGCGTGTCAAATTATCATGGAGAGAAAATGGAAATGACTGCCTATAGCATTCCGTCAGATTCTTTGTACAAACGGATGATGCAAAAAAGCGACAATCATTTGGCAGAACAAATCTTGTTGTTAGCATCATCAACTTTGTCAGATACTTTGAGTTCTAGTAACATGCGAAAACATATTTTAGCAAATCAACTTGCAGATTTAAAACAACAACCTCGTTGGGTTGACGGCTCTGGATTGAGTCGGTATAATTTATTTACGCCTACATCTTTTGTTCAGATTCTATCAAAATTATATGCTGAGATTCCGCAAGAAAGATTGTTTGACATTTTTCCGGTAGGAGGAAAATCAGGAACTATTAAAAAATATTATCATGGAAAATCAACTCCATATATTTATGCCAAATCTGGAAGTTTTAGCAACAACTATAATTTAAGTGGCTACTTGATTACCAATTCTGGCGAGGTGCTTATTTTTAGTTTTATGAACAATCATTACCGAAAATCATCGGTTGAGATTAAGCGTCAGATGGAAGTGGTGTTGGAATATTTGAGGGAAGAATATTAGGACAGAAGACGGAGGGCTGAATACTGCGACTGAAGACTGCCAACTAATTTTATTCAGGAGTTTCTTTAAAATTCCAACTTTTAGTTGCTTCTTTAACCGCAGCTAAAAATGCTGTTCCAGGATCTGTTTTTTGCGTGCGGTAGCCATCGTCTTTTTCTAACCACAACTCGTGCCCTTCAAAATTGGTGTATTCATAATGTCCGATAACATAATCGATTTTATATTTATCGGCTAAGTAATTCACCAACCAAATATTTGATTTTAATTGTGCATCTGTCAACGGAACTTCATCCGTCCCTCCTACATTTTCAATCCCAATGGCGCAATGATTAAGACCGATTACATGTCTTGCCATGGTTTGTTCTGGCATCAATCTATAAATTGTCCCGTCTAAATCAACCAAGAATTGTGAAGACACATTTAAACCACTTACACTTTTAATGTCGGGTCTCCAATTTGGTAATGTTGAGTTTTTAAAAGCTTCGAATGATTTTTCGAAAGTCGGAATCGCAGTCCAATGCAAGACAATCATCTTTGGTATGATGAAGGCTTCTACTTGATCTAAACCATATCGTTCTGATAAATATTCTAATGTTAGTTCCTTTCTATCTTCATCAAAAGTTACAGGCTTGTCGATGATTTTATGTGAATCGCCACAAGAAACTAAAAATAAAAAGCTGAAGCTAAGTAGGATGTATTTCATGAAAATCTAATTTAGAGAGAATGAAAATTTTACAGGTAAATTTACTTAAAATTAGGTAATTAACTCTCTTTTTTATTTAAAAAAATCAGTAAATTTATAGCTAAATAAAAATCCAACAACATGGAGATTATACTAAGACCTTACGAGCTAAAGTTAAAACATACATTCACTATTTCGAGAGAATCAATTGATGTACAACCAACAATAATTGTTGAATTAAAAGAAGGTAAATTATCAGGTTTTGGCGAAGCGACTTCGAACCCGTATTACAACAAAACGGTACCGGTGATGATGAATGATTTGAATGCGGTAAAAAATATTATTGAAGAAGATTCAAGTTTAACTCCCGAAGAATTTTGGGCAAAGATGCATCCACATTTAAAACATGACATGTTTGCTTTGTGCGCTTTAGATTTGGCGTATAATGATTTGTATGCGCGTAAAAAAGGAAAGAAATTGTATGATTTATGGGGATATGATATTAGCAATAACCCGATGACAGATTATACGATTGGCATCGCATCCGTTGAAAAAATGGTGGAAAAAATGAAAGAATTGCCTTGGCCAATTTACAAGATAAAACTGGGCACCAAAGAAGATATTAAAATTGTTACCGAACTGAGAAAACATACCAATGCAATTTTTAGAATTGATGCCAATTGTGGCTGGGAAGTTGAAGAAACCATTAACAATGCAAAGGCTTTAAAAGCATTGGGGGTTGAGTTTTTAGAGCAGCCAATGAAAGCCGATGCTTGGGATGATCATAAAGAAGTTTATCAAAAATCGGTGTTGCCAATTATTGCTGATGAGAGTTGCCAAGTAGAAGCTGATGTTGCAAAATGCCACAATCATTTTCATGGTATAAATGTAAAATTAGTAAAATGTGGAGGACTCACCTCAGCTAGAAGAATGCTGAATGAAGCGAAAGAATTAGGCATGAAAAGAATGGTGGGTTGTATGACAGAATCGTCGGTGGGGATTTCGGCAATTGCGCATTTATTACCGCTACTAAATTATGTTGATATGGATGGCGCCATCCTTTTAAAAGAAGATATTGCGACTGGAGTCACTCTAAAAAACGGGGTAGTTTCTTACAGCAGCGGCAACGGAACTGGAGTTTCTTTAATTTAATTTTTGATGAAGGTCAATCAATTTCCTGATAGAACAATTGCTGTTGATGGAAAAGAATTCCTGTATTTTGGAGGGACTTCTTATCTAGGGGTTTCTACGCATCCGGAGTTTCAAGAATCTCTTTTTAAGAATATTAAAAAGTGGGGCGTTTTTTATGGRAGCTCTCGAAAATCAAATATTCAACTTGGAATATATGAGAAATTTGAATCTCATTTTGCCGAATTTGTTGGCGCAGAAAAGTGTGTAACCGTTTCATCTGGAATGTTGGCAGGGAAAATTACAATTGATTTTTTATCCAAAACAATTGCTCGGTTTTATCACTATCCAAAAACGCATCCTGCAATTTTACATGCTGATAGCTTGCCTTTATTTGTTGATGGAAAATTGAATCCAGGTTTAACAAATTCTGAAAACGAAGAAATTGTAATTACGGTTGATGCGGTGTTGGCTTTGGAAGTAACTCCGACTTCATTTGATTTTTTAGATGGAATTTCATCCTCAAAAAGAGTGACCTTGGTAATTGATGAATCTCATAGTTTAGGGATTGTTGGCGAAAATGGCGAAGGAATTTTTGATTTGATTCTGCATCGTGTCGTACATAAAAAAATAATGATTTCATCTTTGGGGAAAGCGTTGGGATTGCCAGCTGGCGTGATTGCTTCTGATTATGGTTTTATCGAAAAAATTACCAATGATGCTAACTTTATTTCAGCCTCTGGAGCGAGTCCCGCACATTTAGCAACATACTTAGAAACGCAAGATTTGTATGAAGATCAAAGAGAATTATTGTATCAGAATTTAGATTTTATTTTTATGGATGGATTGGGAAATCGTTTTAAATATCACCCAAACTATCCAGTAATTTATTCAGAAGACGATTCTATTTATCAGCAATTGTTTGATAAAGGAATTGTGATTACCAACTTTAAATATCCTACGTATAAAAATTTTATGAGTCGGATTGTAATAACTGCAAATCATACTTTTGAGGATTTGGAATTGCTGAAAGCCGCACTGAATTTTAAATAAAAATACCTACAAGGATTTAGAAACCTTGCAGAAGAAATTGAAGTTTGTGTATCACACTAAAATTATAATTATAGCTTTAAAACAGCCTGCTTTTATCTATGATACCCAAATAAAAAAAAACCATCCCTTCAACTTATATAGCTGAAGGGATGATCAATTCAAATTAACATAAAAATATTTTCTTAATTATCCCACCAAACTGGTGCAGTCGGCTCTTGTTGATTCGCCGAAACATTTGCTGGATTTCTTAACAATTCACTACTTGGATATGTAGCTCTTCTAAACCATTGGTTGGGGAAATCGCCCTCATTATGATCGGCACGTAATTCTAAATTTGTGAAAACTGTAGGAGAAAAATCATATCTTCTAAAATCAACATAGGTTTCTGGATTTAAGAAATTAGCGATGTATTTTTCTCTCATAATATTATGTAACATAATTGCGCCTTCACCAACATCTACAGATGCATCTGCCATATAATCACTGCCATCCAATCCTAACTTACTCATATTTGCTATGATACCATTCATATATGCATTGTATCCTTCAGGTGAAATACCAACTGTCGACTCATCTCCACCACTTGCTAATAATGTAGCTTCTGCTTTAATAAACATAGCTTCTGCATAGGTAATTAACGTAATTGGTGCATTAGCATTTGTATAAAACCCTTCTGCTTTAAAATCTGTATTGGCATTAGACCCATCTCCTGACAAGCYATCACCACCATTAACATATCCTTTAAAAACACCACTTCCGTCATCTGTTTCAGCATACTCAGGTAGTCTTGGATCCATAGATACCATACCGTCCATAAACGGGTACGAAGTGCCATCCATCAAACTTACCAATTGATCACTAATTTTATCATGGTCGTTCCCCGTATTTTTTGCCAAGACTTCTCTTGCATACCAAGGGTTTAAATTTTGCTCATTGTAAAAAATTTGAAAATCATCAGCGTTCGATTCAAAACCGTTAGCAATACTTGCCAAAGCATTATTTCCAGCACTAACTGATCCATTTATTTTAGATAAATGCAATTCATATCTTGCTTTTAAAGTATATGCAGCTCTTAACCACTTATCCATATCWYYRTTRTWRWSWWCATCTTCACTTCCCACTAAAAACCCTGAAGAATCTGTACTTTCTAAAGCGCTGATAGCACTATTAAGCAATGTAAAAATTTCATCATAAATTACTTGTTGTGCATCAAAAGAAGGTGTTAAATTCGCTGCACCTTGTAGAGCATCAGAATAAGGAATATTATCATAACTATCTGTTGCAATACCCAAATTTACTGCTTTTAAAATATTAGCAACTGCTGCATAATGTGTTGCATTATCAACTGCTGCTTTTTCTAAAATGACATTCAAATTTGGTAAGGCATATAAATACACTCTACTCCAAACACCAGAAACGGAAATTGGCCCTCCTGAGGTACCTCCGTTTCCGGTAAAGTTTTGTGCATATTTGCTAAATCCTCTAGCTGCCCAATATTGCCCGTTAATAGTATGTACTAAAATAGGGGCCAGTAAATCTTTCATCCCTACTTGGTCATAATCTGCTGCACCAGAAGGTCTGTTCACATCAAAATACTCATCACTACAAGCACCTAAAGTTATAAGTAGCGTAACTAGTATTGTTTTAATTATATTTTTTTTCATCATTTTCTATTTTTAAAATCCAACTTTAACACCAAATGAATAACTTACTGATAACGGAACATTTAATCCTGTATACCCATAAATATTAGATCCTGAGCTAAACGAATTACTCTCTGGATCGAATCCTTTAAAAGGAGTCCATAAAATAATATTGCTTGCGTTACCAAATACAGATAAGTTATCCATCTTTAATTTATCTAACACAGTCCCCGTAAAATTATAAGTTAAACCTATATTTCTAAGTTTTACCCAAGATGCATCTTGTAGTAATACTTCTGAAGCACTGTTGTAGTTATTAAAATCTCTATAATAACTATTCGCAGTAATCAATAATGGTTGTGTATTTGGTGTAAAACCACCATTACCATCATCCATCATTCCGCCCAAAACTCTTTCTTGATCACGGAATTCCGTTTCTTTTAAATTACCATTTCTCAATGAGTTTCTAAACCCTCTATCATAAACATCTCCACCTTCTTTCCACTCTATTAAGAAATTTAAATTAAAGTTTTTATACGTAAGCACTTGCTCGAAAGAAACAATAAAATCAGCTAAAGCATTTCCTACTTTTACCATCTCATTTGTTCCTGTATAATAGAAGCCCGCATTATCCGAACCTGTTACAACCCATTTACCATCAGAACCAACATATCGTTCTCCTGTAGGAACTGTTTGGAATACCCAACCGTAAAGTTGACCTAATGGGTCACCTACTTTAGATTTGGCAGTAATTCTATCACCAAAGAAAACAATTTCTTCGGTATCACCTGGTAAACTTGTAATTTTASCATCCATCGTTGTAAAGTTAACTATAGATTCCCATTTAAAGTTTTCTGTTCTTATCACATCGCCACTAATTAACAATTCGTGTCCCCAAGTTTCAAAATCGCCAGTATTGGCAACATAACTAGATAACCCAGAAGAAAATGCAGTTCCCGCACTAAAAATTTGATCTGATGTTTTTGATTTATAATAAGCGTAATCTACTCTGACACGATTGCTTAACAATCTAAGATCTGCACCAATTTCAAATGAACCAACGCGTTCTGGTTTTATATTGGTATCTCCTTCTCTAGTGGATAAACGATATCCTCCTGTACCATCAAACGGAAAGTTTTGATCTGGAATAAAGTACCTACCAAGCTCACCAAAATTTGGTCCTTTACCAACTTCGGCATAAGAT
>NVSL01000097.1 GCA_002401215.1 Flavobacteriaceae bacterium
TGCGGATGCTTTTGGAGTATTGCCTCCAATCTCAAGACTGTTGCCAAACCAAGCGGCGTATCACTTTATATCAGGATATACCGCAAAAGTTGCAGGAACAGAAGCTGGAATTGACAAACCAGTTCCATCATTTTCTGCATGTTTTGGCGCACCATTTATGCCGTTACATCCAGCGAAATATGCTGAGATGTTGAGTGCAAAAATGAAAGAAGCCAATGTAAATGTTTGGTTGGTAAATACGGGTTGGACAGGAGGTCCTTATGGAGTGGGAACTCGTATGAAATTGAAATATACACGCGCCATGATCAATGCTGCTTTAAATGGCGATTTGGGTGAATATCGTTATGAAGATTACCATGTGCATTCTGTTTTTGGAGTGGCGCAACCTAGAACTTGCCCAGGTGTTCCGGACAAGGTTTTGAGTCCGAGAAGATCTTGGGGAGATGACAAGGCCTATTATGAAATGGCGTTTAAATTGTCAAATGCATTTAGAGAAAACTTTAATAAGTTTGAGTTAGCATCGAGCGAAGAAATTAGACGTGGCGGGCCAGTGAGATTTGCTCATTAGAAGAATAAATATAAATAGTGTAGCTACATCACTTCGAGTGAATTTTACGATTGAAAAGGAGTAAAATTTGTATCGAGAAGTAGATAGACTAATCTTAAAATAGTATCGAGATAAATAATTTCTCGGTACTATTTTTTTTGATTTCAAAATTTATTAAGATTTTTCCTGCAAGTTTTATGAAACCTTGCGGGCATTTAATTTGTCATATTTTGCATAAATTCAATCAAAAAAGAAAAGTCAAAATATCAAATATTCAAAAATACCAATCGATAAAATATTCCACTAAAATTCGTATTTTTACCAATTATTAAAACAAATAGAATCACATGAATTACGGACAAGAATTTAAGGAATTTGCAATAAAAGATCAAGGCATCAATAGTATGTACATTGATAAATTAATTAGTAATGTGACTCCATATATTATGGAAGAGCGTCAATTAAACATCACCCAAATGGATGTTTTTTCGCGTTTAATGATGGATAGAATTATTTTTCTTGGTTCAGCAGTGGACGATTATGTGGCGAATATCATTCAGGCACAATTGCTGTTTTTAGAGAGTTCTGATAGTTCAAAAGATATTTCAATTTACATCAATTCACCAGGAGGTGGCGTGTATGCAGGATTAGGTATTTATGACACCATGCAATTTATAAAGCCAGATGTAGCAACGATTTGCACAGGTATGGCAGCATCGATGGCAGCGGTTTTGATGYGTGCTGGAGCAAAAGGAAAGCGTTCTGCGTTACCACATTCTCGTATCATGATTCACCAGCCTTTGGGTGGTGCTCAAGGGCAAGCGAGTGATATCGAAATTACGGCGCGTGAGATTATGAAGTTGAAAGGTGAGTTGTATGATATCATCGCAAAACACTCTGGTCAAACGGTAGAAAAAGTACATGATGATTCTGATCGTGATTATTGGATGAAAGCCGATGAAGCAAAAAAGTACGGGATGATTGATGAAATTTTAGTTAGAAAATAAATTTGGTTGAATGTGTTTTGTTGCTAGTTGTTAGATAGACTAATACCATTAACTATCAACCAAAAACCACCAACAAGAATAAGATTATGGCGAAAGAAGAAATATTAGAATGTTCATTTTGTGGACGAAAAAAAGCAGAAACAGATTTGTTAATTGCTGGTTTAGATGCACATATTTGTGATAAATGTATTGAGCAGGCACACGGAATTGTACTTGAAGAAGTTACTGATGCGAAGTCAGATAATTTATCCTCAGAGATAATTTTGAAGCGACCGATGGAAATCAAAGCATTCATCGATCAATATATGATTGGGCAAACGAATGCCAAAAGAGTGATGGCGGTTGCAGTTTACAATCACTATAAAAGATTACTTCAAAAGAAAACCAAAGGGGATGAAGATGAGATAGAAATCGAAAAATCTAACATGATTATTGTCGGTGAAACCGGAACAGGTAAAACCTTAATTGCGCGTACAATTGCACGAATGTTAAACGTTCCATTTGCAATTGTTGATGCGACTGTATTGACAGAAGCAGGATRTGTTGGTGAAGATGTAGAAACTATTTTAACTCGCTTATTACAAGCTGCCGATTATAATGTTGAAAAAGCACAACGCGGCATTGTATTCATAGATGAGGTTGATAAAATTGCTCGTAAAGGTGATAATCCTTCGATAACGCGTGATGTTTCTGGTGAGGGAGTTCAACAAGCATTGTTGAAATTATTGGAAGGAACTATTGTAAATGTTCCGCCAAAAGGAGGTAGAAAACATCCCGATCAAAAGTTTGTTGAAGTTGATACGAAAAACATTTTATTCATCGCTGGTGGCGCTTTTTCTGGGATTGATAAAGTCATCAGTAAAAGATTAAACAGGCAAGCAGTAGGGTATAGCGCATCGATTAGTACCGATAAAGTTGATGACGAAAACTTGTTGCAGTATGTATTGCCAACAGATTTAAAATCCTTTGGATTGATTCCCGAGATTATTGGACGATTACCAGTTTTGACACACATGGACCCGTTGGATGAAGAAACCTTGAGAGCCATTTTAACCGAGCCTAAAAATGCGCTTGTAAAGCAATATATTAAGTTGTTTGAAATGGATGGCATTGAATTATCCTTTGATGAAAAGGCTTTACATTTTATTGTAGAAAAGGCAGTAGAATATAAATTAGGTGCTCGTGGATTGCGATCATTATGCGAAGCGATTTTAACAGACGGAATGTTTGAATTACCAGGAACGGATGTCAAAGAATTACAGGTAACTAAAGAATACGCTGAGGCAAAAGTATCAAAAGCAAAAATTAAACAGTTGAAAGCTGTTTCTTAAATACTGATTTAACGGTTCAACAATTTAACAATTCCACGAATATTATTAATGATTTCTAGAAACACCATTGATAAAGTTTTTGAAACTGCTCGTGTAGAGGAGGTGATTGGTGATTTTGTAAATCTAAAAAAAGCAGGATCTAACTTTAAAGGGTTGAGTCCGTTTTCTGATGAGAAATCTCCGTCGTTTATGGTCTCTCCTGTCAAACAAATCTGGAAAGATTTTTCTTCTGGAAAAGGTGGTAACGCTATTTCTTTTATCATGGAGCACGAACATTATTCGTATCCAGAAGCGATCAGATATTTGGCAAAAAGATACAATATTGAGATTGAAGAAACCGAGCAATCTGATGAGCAAAAAGAGCAGGCGAGTGAGCGCGAAAGCTTGTATTTAGTTTCTGAATATGCACGCGATTATTTTCACGATATTTTATTGAATAACCCAAAAGGAAAAGCCATTGGTTTGTCCTATTTTAAGGAGCGTGGTTTTACAGATGAAACCATCAAAAAGTTTGAATTGGGATATGGTTTAGATGATTGGACAGCTTTTACAGATGCCGCTACCAAGAAAGGATATGACTTAAAATATCTGGAGAAAACGGGGCTTACAATCGTTAATGAAACGCGAAAGTTTGACCGTTTTAAGAGTAGAGTTTTATTTCCGATTCACAGTATGAGTGGTCGTGTTTTAGGGTTTGGAGGACGTATTTTAACCAACGAAAAAAAGGCTGCGAAATACCTGAATTCTCCCGAGAGTGATATCTATCATAAGAGTAAAGTTTTATATGGAATTTACCATGCAAAACAGTCCATAGCCAAAGAAGATAATTGCTTTTTGGTAGAGGGTTATACCGATGTTATTTCGTTCAGTCAAAACGGAATTGGAAATGTGGTTGCCTCTTCTGGCACGGCATTAACGCCAGATCAAATTCGTTTGGTGCGTAGGCTTACGCCGAATATTACTATCCTTTTTGATGGTGATGCGGCAGGTATCAGAGCATCACTTCGCGGTATCGATTTGATTTTAGAACAGGGGATGAATGTTCGTGTTTTGATGTTTCCTGATGGTGATGATCCAGATAGTTTTTCGAAACGTGTTTCTACCGATGAATTGAAAGAATATCTCGCAAATAACTCGCAAGATTTTATCAATTTTAAAGTGTCTTTATTGATGGAAGATGCAAAGAATGATCCGGTTAAAAAAGCAGGATTGATTCGTGATATTGTCATCAGTATTTCTAAAATTCCGGATAGAATTCAGAAGGAAGTTTACATTCAGGAGTGTGCTCGCATCATGCAAATTTCTGAAAATGTTTTGTTTAGTGAGTTGGCTCAAATCTTTAAAAAAGAACAACGGGATGCTTCTAAAAGATCGCCTCAGCAAATGCAAGCTGATGCTCCTGTTTTAGAAAAAACGCAAGCTGCTGAAGAAGTAAATGAGTTATTGAAATATGAGCGTGAAGTTATAAAAGTATTGCTGTTGCACGGGAATATGAAAGTTGACTTTACGGAGATAATTGAAGAAGACAATATCAAGAAAAAAGAAATTTACAACAGTTCTGTTGCGAGAGAAATCTATTTGAATTTACAGGATGATGAGGTTGAATTTACCAATGATTTATTTCAGGTAGTGTACTTTGATATCATCAATCAACTAAATCAGGATAAAGAAATTAATATCGATGCTTTTGTAAATCACGAAAATGTTGACGTTGCAAGATTGGTGACAGATATTTTGATGGATGCCGAAGAATATGGGTTGAGTAACTGGAAACGGAGAGAAATTCATGTGAAACACAATACCGAAGAAATTGTTTCGAAAGCAACAACTGATGTGATTTTTAACTTGCGAAGAATTCTTATTAAGGAGAAAATAGAAGAGCTAAAAACTGAAATTTCAAAAGGAGAAAATATTTCTATTTTAGATGACGTAGTAGATTATACAGAATTAAAAACCAGGATTTCTCAGCAACTAAATAGAGTAATCTAATTGATTTAGAGTGCTTAATATTTGCGCTTTAAAAAACAACTTCTTATATTTGGAGTGCTAATGAAGTTATTCCCCAAAAGAATTGCTGTAAAAAAAATTGTTATGAGTGTCTTAAAGAAATACTCCAAAGTAGTGCTCTTATTTTTAAACATCCCTTTTGCATTTACAAATGCTGCCAAACAACGCTTGCGAAAAAAAGCAAAAATTATTTTGGCGAGTATTTAAAATACCCAATATCAGGTATGGTTTTTTGTTGTTGAATTGTTTTATTTAGACAAGGTAAAACTGATCTATGAAAAACATCAAAAAATATTGCAGCGTATGCTACCTGCTTTTCCACATTCCATTTGCATTTACCAATGCCGCGAAACAACGTTTGCGAAAAAAAGTTCGTCTGATTTTAAAAACAGCTTAATCTTTTTTTAAAAATTGAAGATTATAAAATGTCAGTTCGAGTGATTTTTGATAAAAAATTGTATCGAGAATGATGTCGATTGTAATTTAAAAAGACGAATTATTTTTTAACTCTTCAGATATTTTACAAACTGGAATCGGATTCATTTTATGTTGATTTGCAGTATTCAACCGTTTGTAAATTTTAAAGACTTCTTGTTGTCTTCCTTCAAAATCAGTTGCTAATTTTTTTTCAGAATCCATTTGCATCGCCCACTCTAACTCAGGGTACGAAGCTCCGATTTGATCTTCATCTGTACGGTCATCACCCCATAATCCATCAGTAGGTGCAGCGGTTAATATTTCTTTATTGATGTTTAAATGAGCAGCCAATTTAAAAACTTCGGTCTTTAATAAATCGGCTATCGGACTTAAATCCACACCACCATCACCGTATTTAGTATAGAACCCAACACCAAAATCCTCCACTTTATTTCCGGTGCCTGCAACCAAATATCCTCTTAATGCAGCAAAATAATAGAGGGATGTCATGCGCAACCTTGCACGTGTATTTGCCAAGGTCATAAAGCGGTCATCTTCATTTTCTACGGTTGGGAAAGCAGCAACCAAACTATCAAATACAGAAGTTAATTGCACTTGCTCAGTAGTGATGTTTTTAAAATTTTGTTGCAACCAATCGATATGATTTACAGCTCTCGAAATCTGATTGTCTGCCTGATGAATCGGCATTTCTAAACACAATAAATCCAACCCCGTTTTGGCACATAAGGTTGATGTTAAGGCAGAATCGATTCCGCCAGAAATACCAATTACAAAACCTTTTGCATTCGCTTTTATAGCATAATCTTTTAACCAATTGACAATATGATTTACGACTTTTTCAGAATTCATGGTAAACTATTTAGTATTTTTGTGCGTTCTAATAATCGAATGCAAAGATAGGAATTCTATGAAAAGTTTATGGGTGCCTTTATTGATTTTAATGTTGACTTTTTCTTGTCAAAAAGAGACTGAAAAATTGGTTGATATATCAAAGGTTGAAGTTGATTTTAAAGTCAATCGTTTTGAGGAAGTATTTTATATTTCCTCAGAAAATGAMKTRMMWMRMTYRRWRAAAKMGWWCTCGATTTTATTTCCTGAGGATGTTCATGACAGTATCTGGATTGCAAAAATGAACAATGAAGATGAGTTGTATTTGTTTGCAGCGTCACAAAAAGTATTTGGTGATTTTAAGAATGAGAAAGAAGAACTTGAGCAATTATTTAAACATATAAAATATTACAATCCGAGGTTTAAAGTACCGAATATCATCACACATATTTCTGATTTAGATTATCAATATCCAGTCATTTATGCTGATTCATTGCTCTTTATTTCGTTGGATATGTATTTGGGTACAGACAATATTGTCTATAAAAGTTTTCCGCAATATTTATCTCAGAATTATAAAAANCAGCGCTTGGTTGTTGATGTTGCAAATGATATTATTGAGAAAAGTTATCCGAAGGTAAAGCCTAGAATATTTTTAAATAGAATGATTGAAGAAGGGAAGCGTATTTATTTACTCGATCGTTTTTTACCAGCAGTTTCTGACGATTTAAAAATGGGTTATTCCACTGAAAAAATGGAATGGGCACAAGGCAACGAAATCAATGTTTGGAAATATTTTATTGAGAATGAGCTATTGTATAGCAACGATACGAATTTGAATATGCGCTTTATAAATCTATCGCCTTTTTCAAAATTTTATCAAGAGGCAGATCAGGATTCTCCGGGTAGAATTGGAGTCTGGATTGGTTGGCAAATAGTACGATCGTACATGGAAAATAATAATGTAGATTTGCAGCAGCTTTTAGAAACATCACCTGAAGTTATTTTTAAAAAATCGAAATATAAACCGAGGAGGYAGCATTCAGTTTGCAGTCTCAGTATGCAGTTGACAGTAAGTTCCAATTAAACGATTTAACAATTACACAATTTAACGATTAAATAATGGCAGTAAAACATACATCAAAAATAGAATTCACAATTGGTCTTGACGAGAATAAAGTTCCGGAAGAAATTCATTGGAGTGCCGAGGATGGCGATATAGAAAACGCTGAAGCAAAAGCGATGATGATTTCCGTTTGGGATAACAATAAAAAGGACACCTTAAAAGTTGATTTGTGGACCAAAGATATGCCTGTTGATGAGATGAAACAATTTTTTCATCAAACTTTGGTGTCGATGACTACTACTTTTGAAACATCTACACAAGATGAAAAAATGGCTGCTACTATGCGCGATTTTTGTGATTATTTTGCTGAGAAGTTAGAGCTTAAAAAGTAAGATGTCATTGCGAAGAAGTATGACTTGGCAATCTGTTTCGATTGGCTCAATAGTCTAGCGTCTATTGTTCCTTTTCACTTCACCGTCGTATTCACAACTTTAGATATTTTTGGTGCGGAGTACTTATTCATTTGTTCGATTAAATCTTCAATTGTTTTACTTACTAAAACCATCTCTCTATTCTGTTGTTTTAGAAATCCTTCTTTTGCCATCACATCTAATTGAGCCAACAATGGATTAAAAAAATCATTGGTATTTAGTAATCCAATTGGTTTGTTTTCAATTCCGAGTTGACCTAAAGTGAGTGCTTCAAAAATTTCGTCTAAAGTTCCGAATCCACCTGCCAAAGCAATATATCCATCCACCAATTTACTGATTTTCACTTTTCGTTTGCTCATGGTTTTTGTGGTAATCAATTGCGATAAGTCAGAATGTACCACTTCTTCATGTTTTAATAAATGAGGAATGATTCCAATCACATCACCATCGCGTTTTAGTAATTCATCAGCAAGTGCGCCCATCATTCCAATTTTGCCACCACCATAGACCAATCCGATATTATGATGTGCAAAATAAGCGCCAACTCGCTCAGCATCATCTTTGTAAATGGAGTTAAATCCGATACTCGCTCCGCAGAAAACAGCTATTTTTTTCATGATGAAAACTAAATTTTTTAATTCGTTAAATTTATCCGAAATTTACGCAAAATAATAATAAATATCAGAAGTGTGCGCTTAGAAGTTTGACTGGTTTTACAACTAAATTATTAGATAGAAGAAACTGTAAACTGAAACTGATTACTTTTTAAATAAAGAGTTCTCGATACAAAATTTTTATCAAAATTTCACTCGAACTGACAGTTCAAATGAGATTTATTATTTAAAAGTATTTCGAACTTTTATTATTAATAAAGTAAAATTAATTGAAATAAAAATATGCAGATTACCTCAAAACAATACGATGCTGTTATTGAAAATTGTCGCTCGTTGTTTGTCAATAAAATGAAAGATTATGGAAGTGCGTGGAGAATCATGCGATTGCCTTCTTTGACCGATCAAATTTTTATAAAAGCACAACGCATTCGTCAATTGCAAGAAAACGAGGTTCGTAAAGTTGATGAGGGAGAAGCATCCGAATTTATTGGGATTATCAACAATTCTGTTATGGCTTTGATTCAGTTAGAAAATGGTGTTGTAGATCAACCAGATTTTAATAAGGATGAGGCAACAGCATTGTATGACAAACATGTAAAAACCACCAAAGAATTGATGGAGAACAAAAACCATGATTATGGGGAAGCTTGGCGTGATATGCGTATTTCTTCCTTGACAGATTTGATTTTACAAAAGTTATTGCGTGTAAAGCAAATTGAAGATAATAAAGGAAAAACCTTGGTTTCTGAAGGTATTGATGCAAATTACCAAGACACGATTAATTATGCCGTGTTTGCGATGATTCATTTGGAGGCGTAAGTTGCAAAGTTGTCAGAGAGGCAAC
>NVSL01000098.1 GCA_002401215.1 Flavobacteriaceae bacterium
GTTATATTACAGGGGTAAATAATTATTATTCTGTTGATGTGTTTGTTTAAAAATAATAATATAAGACTATAATAGCATAACTATTACTTAACATTAGAAAAAAGAATTAAAATTATATTTACACTCTTATATATTTAAAATATTATGGATAATATTTACTTATTAATGGTTATTGCCCTTGCTGTTTTAGCTATTGCCGACTTGATTGTTGGTGTGAGTAATGATGCAGTTAACTTCTTAAATTCTGCCATCGGGTCTAAAGCAATTTCATTTAAAACCATAATGATTGTTGCGAGTTTAGGTATTGCTTTTGGAGCAATTTTTTCTAGTGGGATGATGGAAGTAGCACGAAAAGGAATCTTTGTACCTGCCATGTTTAATTTTGATAATATCATGGTCATCTTTATGGCGGTGATGATTACTGATATTCTTTTACTCGATTTTTTTAACACCCTCGGGATGCCAACTTCAACCACAGTATCTATTGTATTTGAATTGTTAGGTGCTGCCGTTGCCGTTGCATTGATTAAAATTAGCGCAACTACGGGAGATTTTTCTACCCTAACAGAATATATCAACACAGCAAAAGCAGGACAAATTATTTTCGGAATTCTATTATCCGTCGTCGTCGCATTTTCTGTCGGGGCATTCGTCCAATTTATTTCTAGACTATTATTGTCTTTTAATTTTGAGAAAAAAGCAAAACGGGTAGGTGCTTTATTTGGTGGAGTTGCATTAACAGCCATGGTTTATTTTATTTTGATGAAAGGAATTAAAGGTGCTGAAATTGCAAAACAGCCTTTAGATTTATTAAATGGATCAACAATTAAAGACTTTTTAGAAAACAATGTATTTGCGATTGTAGCGGTTAGTTTTGTTATCTGGTCGGTATTATCGTATGTATTTGTCAACTTCTTAAAAATCAATATTTACAAATTAATTATTGGGGTAGGTACCTTTGCATTAGCATTGGCATTTGCAGGAAATGATTTGGTAAACTTTATTGGTGTACCAATTGCTGCATGGCAATCTTTCCAAGCGTGGCATGGAACAGGAATTCCTGCAACCGAATTTATGATGGATGTTTTGGGTAAAAAAGTCCCAACACCAACATTGTTATTATTTATTGCTGGATTGATTATGATTCTGACTTTATGGTTTTCTAGTAAATCTAAAGCGGTATTAAAAACCTCTTTAGATTTAGCATCACAAGGGGAAACAAAAGAACGTTTTCAACCAAACTTTTTATCAAGAGGATTGGTAAGAGGTGCTATGACAACATCAAAATATTTCTCTTTAATAACACCAAAATCATGGCAAGTAAAAGCGGATGAACAGTTCGAAAAGCCAGAGATAGAATTGGCGCAAGGAAAGACACATGAGCTTCCTGCTTTTGATATGGTGCGTGCCGCAGTAAACCTAATGGTTGCCGGAGTTTTAATCTCAATTGCGACATCTTATAAATTACCATTATCAACAACTTATGTTACTTTTATGGTGGCAATGGGTACCTCTTTGGCAGATAGAGCTTGGGGTAGCGAAAGTGCAGTTTATAGAGTTGCGGGAGTTTTAAATGTAATCGGTGGCTGGTTCGGAACTGCAATCACAGCCTTTATTGCTGCTGCAATTGCGGCGTTCTTAATCAACTGGAATAAGGAAGTAATGATTCCGGTTTTATTGTTAATTGCTGTTATTTTATTGGTAAGAAACTCAATAAAACACATTAATAAAAAGAAGGATGAACTGGTAGAAGATAGCCTGATTAGAGCAGAAAGTAAATCGGTACAGGGAGTTATTGAAGAAAGTGCTGATACCATTTCTAAAGTATTAAAACGTGTGAGTAGGATTAATGAAAACACAATCAATGGGTTGATTAATCAAGATTTAGACTTGTTGAAAAAAGGTAGAAAAATAGTTGCAAAATTAGAGACGGAGATAGAAGATCTGCAAAACAACATTTTCTATTTTATCAAAAACTTAGATGAAACTTCGGTAAGCGCGAGTACTTTTTATATGTCTGTTATTGGTGATTTGCAAGATATTGCGCAATCTGTTGAATTTATTTCTAAAGTAAGTCATAAGCATATCAACAACAATCACAAGGGGTTGAAGAAAAATCAATCGAAGGAATTGAAGCAAATTGATAAAGAGATGAACGCACTGTTTGTAAAAACAAGAGCCGCATTTGATTTACGTGCTTTTGATCAGATATCAGTTTTGATAGAAGAAAAACAAGCCTTGTTAGATACGGTTTCTAGGTTTGCTCAGATTCAGGTTGAACGTACAAGAACTACAGAATCGAGTCCGAAAAACACAACCTTATACTTTAGTATTTTGTTAGAAACAGAAGACTTAATTAAAGCAACTATCAGTTTATTAGAATTGTATGCTGGTAAGAAATAAGGAGATTTATTCTCTGATTATTTGAATTTAAAAAGCCTCAAACTATTTTTAGTTTGAGGCTTTTTTATGTTGTTTGTGATTTAGAAACTAAACCACTTTCAATAAATAATAAGATTTTTTTCCGCGCTGTAATAACACATATTTATTAGCAATTAAATCGTCAGTAGTAATTACAAAATCCTCTTTCACCTTCGTTTTATTTACTGATATTGAGTTTTCTTTTAAGGCTCTTCTCACTTCTCCGTTTGATTTTAAAAAACCAGTTTCAGAAAAAGCAGCAACAATCTCCAACCCATTTTCAATCTGTTCTTTGTTGATTTCTGCTTGTGGAACTCCACTAAAAACATCTAAAAAAGTTTGTTCATCCAAAGATTTTAAATCTTCAGAAGTAGATTTTCCAAATAAGATATTCGACGCTTTAATTGCGTTTTTATACGCTTCTTGTCCGTGAGTAAGAATAGTTACTTCCTCTCCAATCGTTTTTTGAAGCAATCTTAAATGAGGTGCTTCCTTATGTTCAGCAATCAATTTTTCAATGGTGTCTTTATCTAAAAAAGTAAATATTTTGATGTATTTCTCAGCATCGGCATCAGAAGAATTCAACCAATATTGGTAAAATTTATAAGGCGATGTTCTCTTAGCATCCAACCAAACATTGCCACCTTCGGTTTTTCCAAACTTAGTACCATCGGCTTTTGTAACCAACGGAACCGTGATTGCAAATGCTTTTCCCTGCGCCTTTCTACGGATTAATTCTGTACCCGTGGTGATGTTTCCCCATTGATCAGAACCGCCCATTTGAAGTTTGCAATTCTTCTCTTTATACAAATGATAAAAATCGTAGCCTTGAAATAATTGGTAGGTAAATTCCGTAAAACTCATCCCTTCGGTGTTCTCTCCAGAAATTCTTTTCTTGACAGAATCCTTCGCCATCATATAATTTACGGTCAAATGTTTTCCGGTATCGCGCACAAAATCGATAAGCGAAATTTCTTTCATCCAATCGTAATTATTCACCATTTCGGCACCATTTTCAGCATCCGAAAAATCGATGTAACGCTCTAGTTGACTTTTAACTCCAGCAATATTCTTCGCCAAAGTTTCTTCGTCTAGCAAATTTCTTTCAGCAGATTTCCCTGAAGGATCACCCACCATTCCTGTTGCACCACCCACCAAAGCAATCGGTTTATGACCTGATAATTGAAAGTGTTTTAAAATAAAAATCTGTACCAAACTCCCGATATGTAACGAATCTGCAGTTGGGTCAAATCCAATATAGGCAGTCGTTTTTTCTTTGGCAAGTTGCTCCTCGGTCCCCGGCATGATGTCGTGCAAAAGTCCACGCCATTTTAATTCTTGTACAAAATCCTTCATCTTAAAAAAAAATAATTTTGGCAAAGATAAAAATGAATGAACAATTAAAAATGAATAATGTAGAATTCTTTTGAGTTACCAAATGAATAAATTTTACCTTTCAATACTTTGCCCCTTTATACCTTTGTCCCTTTGCTTCTTATTTCTTATTTTCGTTGGATGATATTAGTTACAGGAGGTACAGGTTTGGTGGGCGCACATTTGTTGGTGGCACTTACAAAAGAGAATGAAAAAGTGCGAGCAATCCACAGAAAAAGTAGCAATATTAAGGATGTTAAAAAAGTATTCTCTTATTATTTTGATGATATCACGCCCTACTTTTCAAAAATAGAATGGATGGAAGCTGATATTACCGACACCCCTTCTTTAAAAAAACCTTTTCTGGGGATTGATTTTGTGTACCATTGTGCTGCGATTATTTCTTTTCATCCAAAAGCATATCATAAAATGCGAAAGGTAAATATTGAAGGAACTGCCAATATTGTCAATTTTTCGATTGCTCAGAATGTAAAGAAATTGTGTTTTGTGAGTTCAGTTGCGGCGGTTGGGAAATCATTAAAAAACAATCCTATTGATGAAGATTGCGAGTGGACGGTTGAAAACAGCAATTATGGATATGCGATTACAAAATATGGCGCTGAGATGGAAGTTTGGCGCGGAACACAAGAAGGATTGGATGCAGTAATTGTGAATCCTGGAATTATTTTTGGCGCTGGTTTTTTCGATTCAGGATCTGGCAGTATGTTTAAAACGGTGAATAAAGGATTGAAATTTTATACAGAGGGAGTTACAGGATATGTCGATGTAAAAGATGTTGTAAAGGTGATGCAACAGCTAATGAATAGCAACATTAAAAACGAACGTTATCTGTTGGTTTCAGAGAATTTAAGCTTTAAAGAAGTGTTTAGTCAAATGGCAAATGCCTTTGAAAAAAAGCCACCTAATATTAAAGTTTCTAAATTGATGAGTGAAATTTTATGGCGAATTTCGTCAGTAATAACAGCAATTACAGGTAAAAAACCGATACTGACAAAACACTCAGCACAATCTATTCATAAGAATAATCAATTCTCGAATGCTAAAATTAAAGAGGCAATTGGTATTGAGTTTATTCCTGTGAGTGAAACTATAAAAAGGGTTTGTAAAGAGTTTAAAAGGTAATTATTTTATAATAGAATCATTTTTAAGAGGTATAATTTTTTGTTTCGGATTTTTTGCTTTTTTGATAGAATCTAATTCTTCTACAATCAGCTCATTATCGGCATTCATTTTTTTCAATCTCGCTTTTACAGTTTTCAAAATTTTAGTGTAATGATCGATATCTGTAGAATAATAAAAACTACTCTCCGTAAAACGAGCGCTGTCAATTCTATACTTTTCATAGACCAAAGGCATGTAATCTAGTCCGTATTTACCATCTAAATTTTTGCCAGATCTTGCACCAACAGCGAGTTGCATATCCACCAATAAATCGATCATAGAATCTTTTGGAATCAAGTTTTTTGGTTTTTCGAAAATAGTATTACTCGTGCAAGAAAACACGAAAATACTGAGAAGAAGTAAGGTTGATTTTTTCATTATTTATTTTTTTGAGAATTGCTTACCTATCAAATTCAATTCGTTGTCCTTTAATAGTATCATCAAACTCACCGTTGTTATAAATGAGATTTCCGTTTACAAAGGTATGCGTAATTTTTGATTGAAAAGTTGTTCCTTCAAATGGAGACCACCCACATTTATACAAAATATTTTCTTTAGTAACTGTCCATGGGTTTTTAGGGTCAACTAAAACTAAATCTGCATAATACCCCTCTTTAATAAATCCTCTTTTTGAGATCTGAAATAAAATAGCTGGGTTGTGGCACATTTTTTCAACCACTTTTTCTAAGGATATTTTCCCGTCTTTTACTTTATTCAGAAAAGCAGGTAAAGCATGTTGTACTAGAGGACCTCCACTCGGCGCTTTGGTGTACATATTTTCCTTTTCTTCTAGGGTGTGTGGCGCATGATCAGAGGCGATAACGTCAATTCTGTCATCTAACAAAGCCTCCCACAAACCTTCTCTATCAGCAGCAGTTTTTACCGCAGGATTCCATTTAATAAGTGTCCCTTTTGTGTCATAATCTTTATTGGTAAACCATAAATGATGCACACAAACTTCGGCAGTAATTTTCTTTTCTTTTAGCGGAATATCATTTCTAAAAAGTGCTGTTTCTTTGGCTGTTGATAAATGAAAAACATGCAATCTAGCACCTGTTTTTTTGGCGAGTGCAATCGCTTTTGAAGATGATAAATAACAAGCTTCTTCACTTCGTATTATATGATGAAGATTGATTGGAATATCATCTCCATAAATTTCTAGTTGCTCTTTTAGGTTTTTTTGAATGGTCGCTTCGTCCTCACAATGAACCGAAATTAACATGTCTGTTGATGAGAATATTTTTTCTAAAACAGCCTCATTATCCACCAACATATTTCCTGTTGATGAGCCTAAAAATAATTTAATTCCAGCTACTTTTTTGGGATCCGTTTTTAATAATTCCTCTAAATTATCATTGGTGCCGCCAAACATAAAAGAGTAATTAGCATAGGATGTTGCTGCAGCAATATCAAACTTATCTTCTAATAATTTTTGAGTGGTAGCCTGTGGGACCGTATTCGGCATTTCGATAAATGTTGTGATTCCGCCAGCAACAGCAGCTCTACTTTCAGTTGCAATATTTGCCTTGTGAGTTAGCCCAGGCTCTCTAAAATGCACCTGATCATCGATAACCCCCGGGATTAGATATTTTCCCTCAGCATCAATAATAGTAACTTCTTTATCTGCTATATTTATTGATTTTCCTATCTGAGTAATCAATTCATTTTCAATGAGAACATCGCCYTTAAAAATTTGATTCTCATTAACTATTTGTGCATTTTTTATAAGTGTTATTGCCATTTTAATCTTGTTTTGGTAATCCTTCGAATCTCATTTTTAATACTCCAAAAACGGCTTCAGAAATTATTGAACCATTCATTTTTGATTTCCCTCTAATCCTATCAGTAAAAATAATCGGGACTTCTTTTATCTTAAAATTATGTTTCCAAGCCTTGTATTTCATTTCTATTTGAAAAGCATATCCTACAAACTGAATTTTATCTAAAACTACAGTTTCTAAAACTTTTCGTTGGTAACATACAAATCCTGCAGTGGTATCTTTTACTGGGATTCCCGTAATTAATCGTACATATTTAGAAGCAAAATAGGATAAAAAAATTCGTTTCATATCCCAATGTGCAATTCCAATTTCTTCATTTGTATAGCGAGATCCTACAGCAACATCAGCATTATTTGTGGCACATTCGCTATACAATCGTATTAAATCTTTTGGGTCGTGAGAGAAATCTGCATCCATTTCTATGATATATTCATAGTCTTTTTTTAGCGCCCATTTAAATCCGTGGATATAAGCAGCACCCAATCCAGTTTTCTCATTTCTGATTTCTAAAAATAATTGATTTGGAAATTCTTCTATTAAATTAGTAACGATTTTTGAGGTTCCATCGGGCGAGTTATCATCAACAACTAAAATATGAAACGCTTTTTTTTGTGTAAAAACAGCGCGAATAATTAATTCAATATTTTCCTTTTCGTTATAAGTAGGAATAATAACTAAAGTGTCAGACATAAATTGATGTTATAAGGCAAATGTACGGATTTTTATTCCTAATTTTGTGTTAACTTTACAAGGAAACTAGCCGATTAATGAACTTTTTAAAATTGAATTTACTTTTAAACAACGATTGGATTACGTTTGTTTTTTTAACTGTTTTTTTACYTCTAGTTGTTGTAAAACYCATTTATAAAGAGCGATTATTTAAGTTAGCCACCCTCTTTTTTTCTAAAAAATATTTTCTAAAATACGGCAAAGAAAGTCCGCTGATATTTAGTGGGTTTAATACGTTTCTTTTTGTAACTCTCAACATTGTTTTGTCATTAATGATTTTGGTCTTTGTAATTGAATATAAGCCAGAATTAATTGAAAATCAAAGTTTATACTTTTTTTTAAAAATCAATATTGGAGTTGCAATGTTTTTCTTTTTCAGATTTTTACTAGGATTTTTACTTGGTTTTCTTTTTGATGTAAAACAGCAACAAATGATATTATCATTTACTAAAATGAGCTATCTATTTAACAGTATGCTCTTTATACTCCCGTTTTTGCTTTTTACATTTTTTATTAAAAAACATAATTTTTTAGTATTTCAGTTTACAATGTTACTTTTCGCTACACTATTAATTGTCAGATACATATTTGTTTTTAGAACCAATAAAAGCCTGCTACACAATAAATGGTCTAATTTTTTTTTATATCTTTGCGCCTTAGAAATAGCACCAATACTGCTACTTCTTAAAATAGTAATTTAAGTGTGGGTTTAATTGATTGTGGATTTCAATTCTCTCGCATTAGCAAACGCCAAAAAAGCTATACATATGAAAGTGAAAACAATTCTGGTTTCACAACCAGCCCCTAAATCAGAAAGTTCACCTTACTTCGAATTATCAAATAAGCAAAAAGTTAAGATAGATTTTAGACCATTCATTCATGTTGAAGGTGCAACAGCGAAAGAAGTTAGGAGTCAAAAAATAGATATTAGCAATTATTCATCAATTATTTTTACAAGCAGAAACGCCGTAGATCACTTTTTTAGAATCGCTGAAGAAATGCGTCATAAGGTGCCAGATGACTTAAAGTATTTTTGTCAATCAGAAGCAATTGCTTTTTACTTACAAAAGTATGTTGTGTATAGAAAGCGTAAAATATATGTTGGTAAAAAGACTTTTCCAGAATTAATCAAATTGATTAAAAAGCACAAAGAAGAAAAATTCTTAATTCCTTGTTCAGATAAATTAAAAGCATTGGTTCCTCAAGAATTGGATGCACTTAATATTAATTGGGAAAGAGCTGTTTTTTATAAAACAGTGGTAAGCGATTTATCAGATTTAGGAGATGTTTTTTATGACATTTTAGTATTCTTTAGTCCATCAGGAATTGATTCTTTATTTAAGAATTTCCCAGGGTTTGAACAAAACAAAACGCGAATTGCAGTTTTTGGGAACTCAACTGTAAAAGCAGCTGAAACCGCATTTAACTCAGCAAATTATGTCGAAGCAGACAAAGCTTTTAAAAAAGAAGAGGTTCCTATCGGAGCTATTCTTATTGACAAAGATGGATTAATCATTGGACGTGGAGCTAATCAGATAGAGAAAACAGGCTGTCAAACGGGACATGCAGAAGTTATTGAAATTACTTTTGATGCGAGTCTCATTTCATTTGAAGAAATT
>NVSL01000099.1 GCA_002401215.1 Flavobacteriaceae bacterium
TAACGGGTGCGCCGCGCGGGGCTACTTTTTTGATTTCGCGCCCTCCCATATAAGAAATAAATATTACGCCTGGGCCCGGAGCTTGTCCGTGGGAAAATGCCAACACACAGACTTCGCCGAGCGCGTCGCGGCCGTAACCTGTCAATATGTGCATTAAATCATGGGTGTCGCGCAATCTATTGCCGTACCATGCCAGAACATCATTATAAACGGCAGTGCTGCTTACGAACTGATCAAACTCCTCAACCAAACCGGCTGCAGACAAGCCTTCGCGCTGCATAAACTCTAGATAGGCCGCGCCGACCGTACCCGCAGGTAATTTGCTAATATTAACATGATCATCAAGTAAGGGCGGCAAAGTACGGCGCTCTGCAATTCGTTTTTTGCCCATTGCCGTGTTGGCAAATTTTTCAAAACCGCGCAATAACGACTTACCGTTCAGAGCCTCAATGGTATAAAACACTTGCGCCGTATCTTCTTTATCAGCAACCAATCTAGCATTACCTGCTGGTCGTACATTAAATCCGACAATGATTGCTTCGGAAGCCGAAGCCAACAATACATCAGATTCTGTAATTGCACCTACTCCTTTATGGATGATATTCACTTGAATTTCTTCTGTCGATAATTTTTGGAATGAGTCTGTCAATGCTTCAACAGATCCATCCACATCTCCTTTCAATATAATATTCAATTCTTTGAAATCACCCAACGCAATACGTCTTCCAATTTCATCAAGTGTGATGTGTTTTTGAGTTCTTACAGATTGCTCGCGTTGTAATTGAGAACGTTTCGATGCAATTTGTTTCGCTTCTCTTTCGTCTTCAAATACATTGAATCTATCTCCTGCTTGCGGCGCACCATCCAATCCTAAGATTGAAACTGGTGTCGAAGGACCTGCAACTTTCATTGAATTTCCTCGCTCATCAAACATTGCTTTTACCTTACCGCTATTTTTACCAGCTAGTAAATAATCACCTATATTAAGCGTTCCTTCTTGTACCATAATTGTTGATACAAATCCACGACCTTTATCAAGATACGCTTCAACAACAGTACCTACAGCACGTTTGTTAGGGTTTGCTTTTAAATCTAGCATTTCTGCTTCGAGCAATATTTTTTCTAACAACTCATCTATTCCTTCTCCTGTTTTTGCTGATAAATCTTGCGATTGAATTTTACCTCCCCAATCTTCAACCAACAAATTCAATTGCGCTAATTCTTCTTTTACCTTCTCCGGATTTGCTCCTTGAACATCAATTTTATTAATTGCAAATACAATTGGTACACCCGCTGCTTGTGCGTGACTGATTGCCTCTTTTGTTTGCGGCATCAATCCATCATCTGCAGCAACAACTACAATAACAAGGTCTGTAACTTGTGCCCCACGTGCACGCATAGCTGTAAACGCCTCGTGACCTGGTGTATCTAAAAATGCGATGTGTTGACCATTTTCTAGCTCAACTCCATATGCACCAATGTGCTGTGTAATTCCACCAGATTCACCCGCAATAACATTTGCTTTTCTAATATAATCTAACAAAGATGTCTTACCATGATCTACGTGTCCCATCACCGTAATGATTGGCGCTCTTGTTTCTAAATCTTCATCTGCATCAACTTCTTCTACAATAGAATCTTCAACTTCGGCACCAACAAATTCAACTTTATAATCGAATTCCTCAGCAACAATAGTTAAAGTCTCGGCATCTAAACGTTGGTTCATCGTCACCATCATACCCAGTGACATACAAGCTCCAATAATTTTTGTTACCGGAATATTCATCATCGTTGCAATTTCACTTACCGTAACAAATTCTGTTACTTTAAGGATTTTGCTTTCTGCTGCAGCAATTTCCATATCGATATCTGACTGCTCTCTATGAGAATCTCTTTTATCTCTACGGTATTTTGCCCCTTTTGATTTCTTACCTTTACCTTGAAGTCTTTCTAAAGTTTCACGTACTTGTTTTTGTACATCAGCTTCAGTTGGTTCTTCTTTTACAAGAGGCCTTCTTGCTCCTGGCCTCCCACCTGGTTTTCCTCTAAAACCGCCTCTTTGATTTCCAGCTCCTGGAGCACCTGGTTTAAAGTCTTTCTTAATTCTTTTACGCTTTTTCTTATCTCCAGCACCCGCTCCTGTTTTAGCCCCAATTTTTGCTCCTGGCCTTACTTCTGGCTTTTTCTTTTTAGGTTTTGCAAATTTTGACAAGTCAATAGTCCCTGTCACTTTAGCGCCTTCTAATTTTTTATATTCGGTTTTGATTGTTTCTGGAACAGCAGGAATTTCAGCAACTTTTGGTTTTTGTTCAACCTTAGCTGCAGGTGTTTTAACTACCTTTTCTTCATTTACCTTTTTAGCCTCCTTAACCTCTTCAACTTTTTTAGTCTTTTTTGGTTTTGGAGTAATATCAATTTTACCAACTTCTTTTACACCAAGTTTYTTAGCCTYCGCAATAATTATTTCTTGCTTTGGTTTCTCAACTTTTGGAGCTTCTGCTACCTTTGGAGTTTCTTTAACTTTTTCCGCTACTGGTTCTTTTGCGACTTCTTTAACCGGTTTTGGATCAATATCAATTTTACCAACTGTTTTCACTTCTAGTTTTTCAGCTTTCGCTTTTAAAACTATTTGTTTTTCTGCCTCTTCTAAACGTTGTTTTTCGAGTTTTTGCTCACGAGCTAAAGCAATTGCTTCTTTCTCTTTACGCTTTTCTTCTCCAACTTCTTTAGATTCTGCTTTCTTGCTTCTATCCGTCTGAAAACCATCTAGTAGCACTTCGTACTCTTTACCAGATATTTTGGTTGTTGGACGAGATTCAATTTCATGTCCCTTAGATGCTAGGTGCTCTACAGCCCTATCTAACGAAATGTTGAGTTCTCGCAAAACCTTATTCAGTCGCATTGTTTTGTTTTCAGACATACTCTTTTTGTTACTCTTTAATATTTATAGTATAAAAGCTAAAATTGATTAGCTCTCAAATTCTGCTTTTAAAATGTTTTGAACCTCAGCAACAGTTTCTTCTTCTAAATCGGTTCTTTTTACCAATTCAGAAACTGATTGTGCCAATACAGATTTTGCTGTATCCAAACCTACTTTTTCGAATTCCTCAATAATCCACGCTTCTATTTCATCAGAAAATTCTGATAATTCAACATCATCGTCATCTTCTATTCCTTCTCTTTGAACGTCTAAAACATATCCTGTTAAATCACTAGCTAAACGAATATTTACACCATTTCTACCAATTGCTTTTGATACTTCTTCTGGTTTTAAATATACATCTACTCTTCCTTTTTTACCATCTTCACGATCTTCTTCTTCATGAATTACGACAGATGTTACTTTGGCAGGACTCAATGCTCTTGCAATAAATAACTGTTCGTTTTTGGTATAGTTTATTACGTCAATATTTTCGTTTCCAAGCTCACGAACAATTCCGTGAATTCTAGATCCTTTCATACCAACACAAGCACCAACAGGATCAATTCTATCATCATAAGAATCTACCGCTACTTTTGCTTTTTCTCCTGGAATTCTCGCTACTTTTTCGATAGTGATTAATCCGTCAAATACTTCAGGAATTTCTTGTTCAAATAACTTCTCTAAGAATCTCGGCTCTGTTCTCGATAAAATAATTGCAGGTTTATTACCTCTTAATTCTACCGATTTAATAATCCCTCTTACAGATTCACCTTTTCTAAAATAGTCAGAACGAATTTGCTCGCTCTTAGGCATAATCAACTCATTACCATCATCATCTAACAAAATAATTGCATTGTGTTTGATGTGGTGCACCTCAGCTGTATATATATCGCCTTCTAAATCTTTAAAATGTTTAAATATATTTGTGCTATCATGCTCTTGGATTTTCGAAATCAAGTTTTGACGCAATGCTAAAATTGCTCTACGCCCTAAATCCATCAACTTAACTTCTTCAGATACGTCTTCACCAATTTCAAAATCTGGTTCTATTTTACGTGCTTCTGCTAATTCGATTTCTTCRTTRTCATCTTCAGACATTCCATCGGCAACCACCACTCTGTTTCTCCAAATTTCTAAATCTCCTTTGTCTGGGTTTATAATGATATCAAAGTTATCATCTGATCCAAACTTTCTTTTTAGAGCTGCTCTAAAAACCTCTTCTAATAAGGCCATAAGCGTTACTCTATCTATACTCTTGTCATCTTTAAATTCTGAAAAAGAGTCTATTAATGCTAAATTTTCCATCTATCTAATTAAAAAATAATCTTCACTTTTGCTTCTTGTATATTCTTATATGCTATTACTGCCTTTTTATCAACAGTTACTTTTCCTTTTCCGATTGGTTTCGGCTCTCTCGCCTTCCACTCTAATGATATTTCGTTATCTTCAACACTTTTCAATATTCCTTCAAACTTTTGGTTATCAACCATTTTTACTTTTAAAGTTTTTCCAATATTTTTTATGTATTGACGAAGAACTTTTAGAGGTTTTGTAATATCTACTGATGTTACTTCGAGCGAAAAATCCTCTTCTTCTCTATCTAAATTTTGCTCAACATATCGGTTAATTCTGATGCACTCCTTTAGATTTACACCGGTATCTCCATCAATTTCAACAAGGATTTTACTATTGTCTAAAAAAGAGAGCTCGATTAAATAGAGATTTTCACTCTCCTCTAATGCTTCATCAACCAACCTCTTTATGATCTCTTTATCCATTTGCTTGTATAAAAAGAGGGGACTTTACGTCCCCTCCACTTTCCAATTATTCCTTGTTTTCGGGTGCAAATATATAACTTATTTTTAAATGATAAAAATCATTTACACTTATGTATATTTTTTATTATATTTACAAAACGYCTCACAACTAAAATTGAATAAGATGARAAAAATCCTAGTACCAATTGACTTTTCAGAACAGGCAGAATTTGCTGCAAAAGTTGCTGCAAAAATAGCAAAACAAACAGGGTGCGAATTGCATTTATTACACATGTTAGAGCTACCTACAGATATTATTGACCCTTCTAATTTTGGGAATGCAGATAACTCTCCAACAACTTTGCTATACATGAAAAAAGCGCAGGAGAAATTTGAAAAATTAACCAAGCGCTATTTTTTAAAAGACATTAAGGTTAAAAAATCTGTGTTTTTTCATGATACTTTTGACGGTATTATTGAAGAAAGCAAAAAACAAAAGGTAGATTTAATTGTAATGGGGTCTAAAGGAGTTTCAGGATTTAACGAAATCTTGGTAGGCTCTAACACCGAAAAAGTAGTACGTCGATCCGAAGTCCCCGTTTTAGTGATTAAAAATGAAATTGAAGATTTTAAAATCGAAAACATGGTTTTTGCTTCAAATTTTGCAATTAAAAACAAAAAAGTTTTTCCTAAAATTATTGAGTTTGCAAAAAAGTTTGATGCTAAAATTCATTTATTAAAAATAAATACAGCTCAAAAATTTGAACCAACTTTAAAAACTCATTTAAAAATAAAAGAATTTATTAAAGGGTTTGATGAAAACGATTTTACTATCAATATTCATAATGATGATTCTATTGAAATGGGTATTCGAAATTTCGGTGATTTTATCAATGCTGATATTATAGCTTTGAATACTCATGGTCGCCGTGGTTTAAATCATTTATTTAATGGAAGCTTATCAGAAGATTTAGCGAATCATGCGTTAAGACCTGTAATCACTTTTAAATTGGAAGAGTAACCCATTTAACAAACAAAAGATATACTTCTATAAAAATTAATTCAAAGCAAAAACCCAACCTAACGGTTGGGTTTTTGTATTTATAAAAAAAGGGAAATCTTATTGCTTTATTATTTTCTTTCTGATGGTATTTCCTTCAACAGTTTCTAAAACTAGAAAATATACTGCAGAATGTAATTCTGAAATATCAACTACATCAGTATTTGATGAGATACTTTTTACTTGCCTACCCATCGTATCAAAAATTGACAATGAATAATTTTCGTTAGAATTTAAACCTTTAATATTAATTTTGTTATTAAATGAAAATAAATTTATATTGACATTTTCAAAATCTTCTACAGGTAAAACAGAAACAGAATAAGTATAATCTGTTGCTAAAAGATTCCCGCTTTGAGCATTTCCAGCAGGGTTTCTTAAAATTAAATTGAAATCTGTAAGAGTTGTTCCTGTTGGCATCACTCCCCCATTATCCCAATTATAACTATTAAAATTTATGGTTCCAACATGAGCAGATCCATCCCAAGTTAAATTAATTAAAGTTCCACCCCAAGCATCACCATAAAAGATGTTTTGAGAATTCATAGATGTATCAACCCACATATATAATACAACAGGGTCAGCACCTGGGTTGTATAAAGACCAATCTGCCGATGCACCATAGGATACATCAACTGCGCCAGAGCCATTTGCGGTTAATACTAATTGAGAAAAGCTACTTGCGCTAATAAATAACGCGATAAGTACTAAGTAAATTTGTTTCATAATGTTTGTTTTAAKTKWWKWKTTWMRNTTTAWTTTTTAATTAATCGTTTTGTTCCTGAGCCTTCTGGGGTTGTAATTTTTACAAAATAAATTCCGTTAGATAAGTTTGATATATCTAAAGGTGTATTAAATGCTGTATCAGAAAATATTTTTATTTGTCTTCCTGCCATATCATACAATTCAATTTTTATAGCTGCTTTATTCAAAGCAAAAGTCCCTGTTGATGGATTTGGATACAATCTAATGGCATCAGAAATATCAACCTCATCAACACTTAAAGTCTGTGCTGCTTGGTTACCATAAATTTTAAATTGACCCGCAGCAATATTTATTGCAGTTGTTGTATTTGTAACATTAATTGATGTGCTTCCGCTGGCATCCATTAAATCATACCAAGTTCCTGTATAAGGAAAGTTAGGAGTTACGTTTTGCGAAGTCACATCAAAATTGGCAAGTATCACTACATTTTTTAAATCGGCTGTTGGGATCGCATCATCCCAAATATAAATTTTAGGCTGCAATGTATTTGTTGATATTGAGTAGTTTCCTTCAAACACATCTTCATTCACTTTTATATAGTTTAGGCGCGCCCAATCATTATAAATTTGATTTCTATTAACATCACCCAACCAATTATTTACCCATTGCGGTTGTGGCTTGGTGTCTAACTTACAATCGGGGTCATTTACGGTACCATTATTACAGGTAAAAATGGAATTTTCCATCCCTAAGTCTGCAAAATGCCAAATCATTTTTGGTCCAGGTACCGTTAAAGAAACTGCTCCTATAGCAGACATACGCGACAATGCCGTATTTAAATCTTTTACATCGTGTGATGCATTTGCGCTGTTTCCGAATTGTAGATTTCTATACATTAAGCGTTCTTCATCATGACTTTCTGGATATCCAAGTACACGTTTTCCTGCAAACCCGTGAGCGGTATGACCTATTCTAGAAATATCGTTATTAGAATTATAACCCATCGCTAATTGACTGTATTGATCAGTCATTTTACCCCACATCATAATTCCTTTCCCTTCACCCAATCTATAATCTGCCCATTCTTTTTCTTCGGCATCTCCGCCTAAATGTTCAAAAATCACATAATGATCTGGGTCGATACTCCAAGAATAATCGGCATATTGTTTTAAAATAGCTACACGATCTGGTTGGTATGAATTTGTACAGCCTTCATCACCCGTACAATTTTGGGTAAAGCCTTTTGTTAAATCCCAACGGAAACCATCAATTTTATATTCTTCTATCCAATATTTTAAAACCTGCTGAACATATTCTTGAGTTTTTGATTGCTGATGATTAAAATCGGATCCTACAGAATAACTATGTGTTGCCACTTGATTAAAGTAAGGACTTTCTGAACTTGGCTCTCCCCAACCATCACCATCTGGATCGACCATCCACATTCTAACCATCGGGTTTCTACCAAATGCGTGGTTAAAAACATTATCTAAAATAACTGCTAATGTTGATGAAAAACTATCCTTGAGCATGTCTAGAATTTTTATAACACCCATTTCACGCTCCACATTTAAAACTAAATTGCTGGATGCGGTTACGGGCACTACGCCCCAAGCGCAACTACCGCGTCGGCACTTACAAATGCGATGAATAGCGCCTGAATTCGGTATCGCATGATACGCTTTTTGTTCTGTAAAAACCGTTACATGCTACCTATTTGCATAGGTGAGGCCCCACTGGTTATATCAAGCACACTTAGGGTATATTTTTTTGTTTCAACGCAACGCCGCAAAGAGAACACGACCCCAAGTATTTTGAACTCATTGTATTTACGAGTCGACGTAGCTACACTATGAGCTCATCTTATTGGAAGGATATTATTATGGAATTTTTGTACAACTGGGGCCTATTTTTACTGGATGCACTCACCGTTGTTGTTGCTATTTTGCTCATTGTGGCCGGCATTAGTGCTATTGCGGGCAAAGGAAAAGGGAAATCCAAAGGCAAGTTAATTATCAAAAAAATAAACCAGCAATTTAAAGATACCATCGACAGCGTTAATCAAGCCATTTTATCCAAAACCGAGCTAAAGGAACGTCATAAGGCACAAAAAAAATCAGCGAAGACGAATAAAAAAGCAGATAAAGTTAGCAAAAAAAAGCTCTTTATTGTCGACTTCAATGGGGACATTAAAGCCTCTGCCGTCGGCGCATTACGTGAATGCGTGACAGCGATACTCCTCACCGCTAAAAAAACAGACAGCGTATTGATACGCCTTGAAAGTCCCGGGGGGATTGTCCCTGGCTATGGTCTAGCCGCATCACAATTACAGCGCCTACGCGACGCTAATATTAGCCTGACGATTGCCGTCGACAAAATAGCCGCCAGCGGTGGCTATATGATGGCGTGTATTGCCGATCAAATTATTGCCGCACCCTTTGCCATCCTCGGCTCGATTGGCGTTGTTTACCAACTGCCTAACTTCAACCGTTTCCTGCATAAAAAAGCGATCGATTTTGAACAAGTCACGGCGGGTGAATTTAAACGTACGCTGACCATGTTTGGCGAGAACACCAAACAAGACCGCCA
>NVSL01000002.1 GCA_002401215.1 Flavobacteriaceae bacterium
ACTTCAGGGAAAATTTTAATAGACGGCGAAGATATTCAGAACTTCAAGCTTTCTTCTCTTAGAAGTCACCTTGCTCTGGTTACACAGGAGACATTTTTGTTCAATGACACTATCCTCAATAATATCGCTTTTGGTAAAGAAGGTGATTCGACTCGAGAGGAAATTCTGGCTGCGGCTAAAGCCGCACATGTCGACCATTTTGTTGGAGATATAGATGAAGGCTATGAAACTCGGATTGGCGAGAGAGGGGTGAAACTTTCGGGTGGGCAAAAACAGAGAATTGCCATTGCACGTGCGATCCTCAGAAATGCGCCGATTCTGATTTTAGATGAAGCGACCTCTGCGCTTGATTCTGAATCAGAAAAACTGGTTCAAGATGCGTTACATAACCTGATGGAACATCGAACTTCATTTGTAATAGCACATCGTTTGTCGACCATCAAACACGCCAACCGAATTCTTGTAATGGATGACGGCAAAATTGTAGAGTCGGGAACCCATCAGTCTCTTCTGGCGAGCAGTGGGCTATACCAGAAGTATTACAATATGCAGTTCATTGATCTTGAAGATGATAATAAGGTGAGACCTGATAAAGATGCTGTTTGAAAATGTTTGTATTGAAGGTTTGGGATATCACTTACCCGAAAACCGTATTACGTCCAGTGAGCTTGAAACCCGGCTTGCCCCTCTTTATGAAAGACTGAAACTTCCGTCAGGCCGATTGGAGTTGATGAGCGGAATAGAAGAACGCCGGTTTTGGGATGACGGCRTTTTCCCGAGCGAAGTTGCTGCTATTGCGGGAAAAAAGGCWATAGAGAATTCAGGTATCGATGYAAAGGAAATTGGTTGCCTTATTTCCGCTTCGGTGTGCAGAGACTTTCTGGAACCTTCGACCGCATCTGTAGTTCATCATAGTCTGGAACTTCCTGAAGAATCCTTTGTCTTCGATGTTTCCAATGCATGTCTTGGAGTATTAAACGGCATGTGTATTGTTGCCAATATGATTGAACAGAGACAGATAAAGGCTGGACTCATTGTCTCCGGTGAAAATGGCGGCCCGTTGGTAAATAACACGATTGAAAACTTATTGTCCCGTTCCGATATCACTCGCAATAGCATAAAATCTTCTTTTGCTTCGTTGACCATTGGCTCGGCGGCGGTGGGAGTGCTTCTCACTCACAAAGATATTTCTCAGAAAAAACATCGGTTACTTGGAGGGGTTTCTATCGCCGAAACAAAATTCAATCATCTTTGTCGCGGTAATTTGGATGCCGGGGCGCAGGCCGCCCCTTTAATGGAAACGGACTCCGAAAAATTAATGCTCGAAGGTTGCCGACTTGCTGGCAGAACGTGGAATCGCACACGCGAAGAACTGGGATGGGCAAATGAAGAGGTGAACCGTGTGTTTTGTCATCAAGTGGGGAAGGGGCATCGAAAACTGATGTATGAAAATGTTGGTCTCGACATAGAAAAAGATTTCTCCACTCTCGAATTTCTTGGCAATACGGGTTCCGCTTCTTTGCCGGTCACTCTTGCAATGGGAGTTGAACAAGGTGTCATGGCAAAAGGCGATAAAGCTGCGCTACTAGGAATTGGTAGCGGCCTCAATTGCTTGATGATGGGTATTGAATGGTGAACGATTTATACCCGTTTACTTCGCACACTCTGGATCTGAATTCCTGCAAATACCATTTTCTTGATGAAGGACAGGGCGAAATACTGCTCATGTTGCATGGCAACCCCACTTGGTCGTTTTATTACAGAAACCTGATTCTTGGATTAAAACAATCCTATCGATGTGTGGTTCCTGATCATATGGGAATGGGRAAATCAGACAAGCCRCAAAACTATCCTTACACACTTTCACAGCACATAGATAACCTGGAAGCATTGGTAGACAAACGGGGACTCAACGATATCACATTGGTCGTTCATGACTGGGGTGGTGCAATTGGAATGGGATTTGCGGTTCGTCATCCGCAAAAAATTAAACGACTGGTTTTATTTAATACGGCCGCATTTTTATCGGAGAAAATACCGGTACGCCTTAAGTTGTGCCGTGTTCCCGGGTTGGGTGCTATTGCTATTCGTGTGTTTAATGCGTTTGTATTAGCGGCTATAAACATGGCGTGCAAGAATAAAGAGCGCATGACAGACGAAGTTCGTGCAGGATATTTGGCACCCTATGACAGCTTCGCCAACCGCATTGCGACTCTGCGTTTTGTTCAGGATATTCCCATGAGTTCTGATGCACCGAGCTACTCTGTAGTTAAAAATATTGAAGAGAATCTGGAGCAATTCAAATCACTTCCTGTAATGATTGCCTGGGGTGCCAAAGATTTTGTGTTCAACGACCACTTCCTGAAAAGGTGGCAGGGGATTTTCCCAGATGCAGAAGTTCACCGTGTTCAGGATGCAGGACACTATGTGGTGGAAGACGCTCACGAACGCATCATCCCGTGGATGCAGGAGTTTTTGCAGAAAAACCCATTGTCCCAATAAGGGGATCTTTGTATAGCTCCGAGATTCTTCGTCGCGGAGCCTGTGCTGAGCGTAGCWGAAGTGCTYCTCCAGAATGACAAANCAGRTNTTTCTTRTCWTTSYGAANGMRGYGAWRWRKCWMKCYWSWWCMWATWWAATCTATTTTTAGCAATACAACCTGTGAACAAAGCGGGATGTTGTTATGCTTGGATCGCCGCACTCCCTCTGGTCGTTCGCGATGACGTGCGGWGGGGTTCTTTAGTATCCCAGAATGGTGTGGAAGACGGCCCCGCCGCCCACGAGGCAATAAACGAACGCGCCAATAAGGTTCCAAACAGTCTCTTTGATATCGTTGAAGGTCATCCGACACCTCCGTTGATCACAAGGTAAAAGAAAGCCAACGTGGTGACCGCTGTGTTCAGCACAGCCGATGCGATCATAAGTTTTTGAGAAATGTTAACCATTTTTATCCTCATTTTTGAACAAATATTTTTTGGATTTTTCTAAAACCCTCCTACTCATCCAAAACGGTTTCTCTAAGATAGAGCAAGTAAAGTTAATGGGGTTTGCATTCTATTTTGTGAGCTTTCTTATATAAGAGACAAGCTGCCAAATCTGGTTATCTTTAAGGGCTTTGAAACTCATCATTGCCGTTCCTTTTGAACCATTCTTGATTATCCAAAACTGTTACTTCTACCCCATTTTGTTTTAACAAATCTTCTGAACCTTGAAAAGTCTTATTCTCTCCAATCACCACTTTTTTGATACCATATAACAAAATAGCACCCGTGCACATTGGGCAGGGAGACAGCGTAGTATATAAGGTACAGTTTTTATAAACCGAAGCAGGTTGGCGGCCCGCATTTTCTAAAGCGTCCATTTCTCCATGCAATACAACCGACCCTTTTTGGATGCGTTTATTATGACCTTTACCGATTATCTCACCATTATGGACCAATACAGAACCAATTGGGACTCCTCCTTCTTTCAGTCCAGTTTTTGCTTCTTCGATGGTTGCTTGTATAAATTTGTTTTTCATCTTTCTAATTTTTCAGCGCCTTCAATATAGCATCATCAGCTAAAGGCTTCATTATTTTATATCCTTCAAAATTGGGATGCACACCGTCACTCGAATATTTTTTAGGCAACCCATTATGTTCATCAACCAAAACCGAAAAATAATCTAAGTAAATATATCCATTATCTATTGCATATTCTTTGATAATTATATTCAAAGCAATAATCTTTTGCGATGGTTCTAAACCCATTTTCCATGGATAATCTAAAACCGGTAACACCGAAGACATTACTACTTTAATATTATTTTCTGAAGCAATTTGGCACATTGCAAAAATATTATCCAAAATCATTTTTAAGGTTGACTTACCCGTGTTTCCGGCTATATCATTAGTTCCTGCTAAAATCACAACAACCTTTGGGTTTAAATTCACAACATCTTGTTGAAAACGAATGAGCATCTGTGGAGTTGTTTGTCCACTAATACCACGATTTATATAATTGCTATTATTAAAAAATTCTGGCATTAATACTCCCCAACTTTYAAWAATAGARTTKYYYWTAWRRRMAAYTCTATTNWTWKRMRGKTKKGKRSTATYAATRTTGATATTTGCAATACGATACTTTTCTAAATTTTCCCAATCTTGAGCTTGTAGATTCCCTAAATTAAACAATGAGATGAGTATTATTATATATACTGTTTTTGTTTTGGAGATTATGGTTTGTATCAATTTACACATAGATTTATAGAAMGCTGATGACACTGATTTTTATAATGTGTGCTGGACAGCTAAATTTTTAACCATTCATTTTTAATTCTTCATTAAGAATTCCAACACATTCTTTTCAATCCGTTCTGCTACATTATTCACGTCAGCTTTCACAAAATTTTCTCCGGTGATTTGCTCATAAAGTTCAATATACCTATCAGAAATCTCGATTAATTTTTCATCTGTCATTTCAGGAATCTGTTGTCCTTCCAATCCTTGAAACCCATTTTCTATCAACCATTGGCGCACAAATTCTTTTGACAATTGCTTTTGTCCCTCTCCTCTTTCTTGACGTTCTGCATATCCATCAGCATAAAAATAACGTGATGAATCTGGAGTGTGAATCTCATCAATCAATACAATTTTCCCCGCTTTTGTTTTTCCAAATTCATATTTAGTATCTACCAAAATCAATCCYTGTTCTGCARCGATTTCCGTACCTCGTTGAAATAATTTTCGGGTATAATCTTCTAGTACCAAATAATCCTCTTCAGAAACAACTCCTTTTGCTAAAATGTCTTCTCTTGAAATATCCTCATCGTGCTCACCATTAGCAGCCTTTGTAGAAGGTGTAATTATTGGCTKTGGAAAYTTRTCRTKTTCTTTCATTCCATCTGGCATTGCAACGCCGCAAAGCCTTCTTTTACCCAATTTATATTCTCTTGCTGCATGTCCAGATAAATAACCACGTATCACCATTTCTACTTTAAAAGGATCACACAAATATCCAACTGCAACATTTGGGTCTGGGATATTTAGAATCCAATTCGGAACAATATCCGAAGTCATATCCATCATTTTTGATGCAATCTGATTTAAGATTTGCCCCTTAAACGGAATCTGTCTCGGCATAATCACATCAAAAGCAGATAACCTGTCAGTGGCAATCATCACCAAAACTTCATCGTTAATATTATAGACTTCTCTCACTTTTCCTTTGTAGATAGATTTCTGTTTCGGGAAATCATAATTGGTATCGTTTATTGTATTCATTTTTATTTTGTTGATGGTTGATGGTTGATGGTTGATAGACAAAATGGAAGCCTAACAACTAATAACAATCAACTAATTACTAATTTTCTATTCCGCCTCAATACTCTTAAAAGCCTTGATAATACTCGTTACTAAACGGTGTCGCACCACATCCTTTTCATCCAAATAAACCATCGCAATTCCCTTTACATCTTTCAATGCCAATAAGGCTTCCTTTAATCCAGACACTTGGCGATGCGGTAAATCTATCTGCCCAGGATCACCTGTAATTATGAATTTTGCGCTCTTCCCCATTCGGGTTAAAAACATTTTCATTTGTCCGTGGGTTGTATTTTGACCTTCATCTAAAATCACAAAAGCATTGTCTAAAGTTCGCCCACGCATAAAAGCCAAAGGTGCAATTTGAATCACTCCTTTTTCTAAATAAGATTCTAAGCGTTCGCTCGGAATCATATCACGCAAAGCATCATATAAAGGTTGCATGTACGGGTCTAATTTTTCTTTCATATCACCCGGTAAAAAACCTAATTTCTCTCCAGATTCAACTGCAGGTCGCGTTAATATTATTTTCCGAACCTCTTTTTCTTTCAACGCTTTTACAGCCAAAGCAACTGCCGTATAAGTCTTACCTGTACCCGCAGGACCCACCGCAAAAAGCATGTCATTCTTCTCCATCATCGTCACCATTTTTGATTGGTTCGGACTTTGAGGTTTTATCAATCTACCGCCAACACCATGCACCAAAACATCTTTATCATTTCTAGCAGATTTTTGAGCAGCACCATCTGATGAAATAATTCGTTCAATACTATTTTCATCGAGCTTGTTATATTTGTTAAAATAAGCAATCAATCGTAGCACTTTTTTTTCAAACTCATCTAAAATTTCGGGTTCACCAAAAGCTTTGAGTTTGTTGCCTCTTGCAACAATTTTTAATTTTGGATACAATTTTTTTAAGATTGCAACATTGGCATTTCTAGGTCCAAATAAATCGTTCGGACTGATGTCTGTTAATTCTATTAATCGCTCGTTCAAATGGTTGTAAGTTTTAATTTTAAATTAAAAAATAGCTTGTATTTCGAATCTATCTTAATTGAATATTGATTAGATTTGTAAACAAATTTAACCAATTATTTTATATCCAAAATAATAAATTCAGGAAGTAATTAACAAATGTCTTTAATAACTTTAACTACCGATTTCGGACTCAAAGACCACTTTGTTGGCGCTGTAAAAGGAGCTATTTATTCTGAACTTCCGGATGCAACTATTGTTGATATTTCGCATGATATTTCTCCATTTAACATTGCTGAAACTGCCTATGTTTTAAAAAATGCATACAAGAGTTTTCCTGATGAAAGCGTGCATATTATTGGTGTGGATTCTGAGTTAAATGACGAAACAAAACACATTGCTTTAAAGCTAGACAATCATTATTTTATCTGTCCAGACAACGGAGTAATCTCAATGATAGCATCAGAATTTAAGCCTGAAAAAATTGTTGAAATTAATATTCATGACCGGATAGAAAGTAGTTTTCCTGTGCTAGATGTATTTGTAAAAGTAGCGTGTCATTTAAAACGTGGTGGCACTTTAGAAGTGATTGGAAAAGAGACTGAAAATTATAAAAAATCGATTGACTTACAACCCATCATTTCGAGTGATGGCAACAAAATAACCGGGAGTATAATTTATATTGACAACTACGGAAATGCCATCACCAATATCAGCAGAAAAATATTTAATCACATTGGTAGAGGACGTGATTTTGAATTATATGCCGACCGTTATCCTTTTAAAAAGGTTTATGAAAAATATAGCGATATTGTTAACTATAAGATACCCAAAGAAGAACGACATTCCGACGGACAAAGAATGGCATTATTTAACTCTGCCGAATTGATAGAAATCGCTATTTACCGAAGTAGTTTAGATACTTTTGGCGGCGCTTCAAACTTATTAGGATTAAAATATAGGTCCCAATTATCCATCGCTTTTGTACCTGATAAAAAAGTAACATACGAAATGTAGTTTGCATCCGTTTTATTAAAATAATTTATGTTAGCAATCCTAAAAAAAGAATTTAATTCATTTTTCTCCACACCAATTGGCTATTTGGTGATCGCTGTTTTTTTGGTGATTAACGGATTATTCTTATGGGTTTTTGRTGGTGACTTTAACATCCTAAATGCAGGTTTTGCAGACCTCACAAGTTTCTTCTTTTTAGCTCCTTGGATTTTTATTTTCTTGATTCCTGCAGTAACAATGCGAAGTTTTTCTGACGAATATAATTCTGGTACAATTGAGATTTTAAAAACAAAGCCTATTAGTGATTGGCACATCATTTTAGGAAAATATTTGGCTTCATTTATTWTGATYCTTTGTGCACTTATTCCAACATTAATATATGTTTATAGCATTTCTAAACTTGGCAATCCAGTGGGAAATATTGATGTAGGCAGCTTATTAGGCTCTTACTTTGGACTACTATTTTTGGTGAGTACTTATACTGCAATTGGTGTTTTTTCATCCACATTATCGAGCA
Source organism: Flavobacteriaceae bacterium (assembly GCA_002401215.1). Lineage (GTDB taxonomy): Bacteria > Bacteroidota > Bacteroidia > Flavobacteriales > Flavobacteriaceae > Urechidicola. Next base: position 7,807 of record NVSL01000002.1, read on the forward strand.
ATCAAATTGTTGCTTTTATCATTGCTGTGAGTCTTTCATTTTTTCTCTTTTTTGGTTTTGATGCGATGGCCTCTCTTTTTGGAAACTCGGCTTATACCATCCAAAAATTAGGGATGAATGAGCATTTTAAAAGTATGAGTCGCGGAGTAATTGACACGCGAGATTTGATGTATTTTATCAGTATCACCCTTTTCTTTTTAGTGATTACAAAAATGAGATTGGGTCGTGAATAAAAAATCTAACATATCAAAAATTGGCGTCCTTATTATAGGATTGATTTTGTTGAATTTTATTTCCGACAAACTCTATCAACGCTTCGATTTAACCGAAGATCAACGCTATACTTTATCAGAACCTGCCAAGAATATTTTAGAGAAAATCAATGCTCCTATCATCATCAAAGTATATTTAGAAGGTGATTTCCCAACTGAATTCAAACGTCTGCAAATAGAAACACAACAATTATTAGAAGAATTAAAATCAGAAAACAACAAAATACAATTCCGATTTATCAACCCATTGGGGCTCGAAGAAGATTTATTGAACCAAGGATTGGTGCCAAGTCAGTTATCGGTACAAGAAAACGGAGTGGTCTCAGAAATTGTTATTTTTCCGTGGGCAACTATCAAAAAAGGAAATAAAACTGAGCGTATTTCTTTATTAAAAGACACCAATGCGCAAACGCAAGAAGCGCAATTAGAAAATGCAATTCAGAATTTGGAGTATGCTTTTGTGGATGCCATCCATAAAATAAATGCGGCTAAAAGTAAATCCATCGCCGTTTTAAATGGCAATAATGAATTGGATGATATTTATATTTATGATTTTTTACAAACTTTAGGACAGTATTATCACTTGGCAAAATTCACCTTAGATTCTGTGGCAAGCAATCCTAAATCTACCTTAAAGAATCTTACCGAATTTGATTTGGTAATCATCGCAAAACCAACCGAACGCTTTACAGAAAATGAAAAATACACCTTAGACCAATATTTTATAAACGGAGGTAAAACCCTTTGGCTAGTTGACAATGTGCATGCCGAATTGGATAGTTTAATAACAACTGGTGCATCACTCGCTTTCCCAAGAGATTTGAATTTAACGGACTTGTTTTTCAATTATGGGGCGAGAATAAATGCAGATTTAGTAACAGATTTATATGCGTCTAAAATTCCACTTGCCACAGGAAATGTTGGGAATCAAACTCAGTATGATCAATTTTTATGGACTTATTATCCATTGACTCAATCGGCAAATAATCATCCAATCAACAAACATATAGAAGCTGTGAATTTTAAATTTACGAGCAGCATAGATTTGTTAAAAAATGATATTGAAAAAACTATTTTATTGCAAAGCTCTCCACTTTCAAAAACGGTTGGCACACCTACTATTGTTGAGTTAAAATCAATTAGCGAAAATAAAAACCCTACGAATTATAACAATGGAAATCAACCTTTGGCAGTTTTATTAGAGGGTGAGTTTAAGTCGGCTTATGCTGATAGAATCAAACCTTTTAAGTCAGAAATAAACAAAGACAAATCCGAAGCAAATAAAATGATTTTAATTGCTGATGGTGATGTAATTGCCAATGACATTTCTCGAGGGCAACCTACTCCACTTGGAATTGATAAATGGACAGGGCAACGCTTTGGAAACAAAGAGTTTTTGATGAATTCTGTCAACTATTTATTAGATGATGCAGGTTTGTTAGAAATCAGAAATAAAACGGTGGATTTAAAAATATTAAATCGAGAAAAAGCTTTTAACAAGCGAACTTTTTATCAGTTCTTAAACGTCGTTTTTCCATTAGCCATACTTGGTCTATTTGGAATCGTATTTAATCTTATCAGAAAAAGAAAATATTCTTAGTTTTCAGTATTCAATCGCAGGTTGGTTATCTCTAACGGATAATAGACTATTCTAGCAAGTCTATTTATATCTTATTTAACAGTTCAAAAAAATTAATATTCCTATATTTGTCYYWWWCYKRMRWWRMWMWTYRYGKTTMWMWYKSYKRSTKTMYTTGCATTTATTATTGGATTCACTTTTACAATGAATGCTCAAATTAAAACTCCCGCTCCTAGCCCATCATCAAAACTAGAGCAAGTAGTTGGATTGACGGATGTTACGATAGATTATTCCAGACCTTCTATGAAAGGCCGTACTATATTTGGTGATTTAGTGCCTTACGGAAAAGTATGGAGARCTGGTGCAAATGCACGAACTAAAATTACTTTTGACGAAGATGTACTTGTTGATGGTAAAGATGTAAAAGCTGGTACCTATGCAATATTTACAATCCCAAGTGAAGATTATTGGGATGTGATTTTATATACTGAATCTGATGGTGCTGGTGCTCCTGCAGAATTAGACCAAAGCAAAGTTGCTGCTAGAATGACTTTAAAAACTCAGTTATTAGCAAAGGATGTACAATCTTTTACAATTGATATTAGCGATGTTACTACTTCAACTGCAAGTATTAATATTTCTTGGGCACAAACAAAAGTGAGTTTTGAAATTTTGGTACAAACAGATGTTGTTGCAATGAGAAGCATTGAAAAAGCAATGTCTGGCCCAACAGCAGGTGAATACTATCAATCAGCTGTTTATTTCTTAAATAATGGAAAAGATCTTAAGCTTGCAAAAGAGTGGATTGACAAATCAATTGATATGAATGACAACCCACCATTTTGGCAATTACGTCAACAATCACTAATTTGGGCTGCCAATGGCGATAAAAAAGGAGCTATTGAAATTGCAAAAAAATCATTAGATGCTGCGCAAAAAGCTGGTAACAATGATTATGTAAAAATGAATACCGATTCTATTGCAGAATGGTCTAACTAAATTAATCACATAAATTCAACCCACATGAAAACAAAAGTAATTATCTTATTTATGCTTACGAGCATACTAAGTTTTGGACAGAAAAGTAAAAAACAGCATGTTAAAGGTACGCTAGATAAAGTCAATATTGAAATTGAATATAGCGCACCTAGTGTAAAAGGCAGAACCATTTTTGGGGAACTTGTTCCTTATGCTGAAGTTTGGCGCGCAGGTGCAAATGCAAATACTACGATTGAATTTAGCAAAAATGTTACTATAAACGGACAAGCATTAACTGCTGGTAAATATGCCTTTTTTGTTATCCCAAATGGTGATAGCCAAGCTTGGGAAATTATTTTTAATAAAAAGAATAATGCTTGGGGCTCTTTTTCGTATAAAGAATCTGAAGATGCTTTGCGTGTAAAAGTAAAAGCAATTGATAACAAAGAACCTGTTGAAGTTTTAAAATATGAGGTTACTAAAAACGGAATTAAATTTGCTTGGGCAGATAAACATTTTGAGTTTTCTGTGAAGTAAACAAGTCTTATATACAATTTTAAAAATCCTGCAAATTTATTTGTGGGATTTTTTTTGTGGATTTATGAAAGGGTTATTACACGAAGATTCACAAAGAACCTCAAAGATGCACTGAGAAATCTACATGAAATTTTACCGCCAAGGTCGCAAAGGATTTTTCGCTAGGGGCGCTATGATTTCTTTGCGGACTTTGCGTAAATCTTAGCGAACATTGCGGTAAAAATTATCATAAAAAATCTTAAGCAATCTGTGTCATCAGTGTTCCATAAAATCATAAAAATTCTTAAGAAACCTGCGTCATCAGCGTTCTATATATTATTTATCCTTCTGTATCAATTGTACAATATAAGCAAATAGAATCACCAACATACATCCAATCAAATTCAGCCATAAATAAGCCAAATCTAGTACTCCCGTATTATCAAGGTAGAATAAAATCAACACACAAACTTCTCCTAAAATAGCAGCAATAAATGTTGGAGTTCCTTTTATTTTTTTAAAGAAAAATGCAATTGCAAATACTCCTAAAATAGTTCCGTAGAACAAAGAACCAACAATATTTACAGCTTCAATTAGGTTATCAAACAAGGAAGCTACAGATGCAAATATCAAGGCAACAATCCCCCATCCGAAGGTAAACCATTTAGACATTTTTAAATAATGTTTGTCGGATGCATCTGGCACATACGACCGTTTATAAATATCAATCAACGAGGTTGTAGCCAAGGCATTTAACTCAGATGCCGTTGAAGACATCGCTGCAGAAAATATCACTGCCAATAATAAACCAATCAATCCGATGGGTAAATGTTGGGTGACAAAAGAAATAAAAACATAGTCAGAATCTTCAGTTTCCATTTTAATATCCTCAGATTCTGATACGCGCTCAATCAACTCTTTGGCTTCATTTCTCAAATATTTTTCTTCGTCTAGCAACCCATTCATGACTGCAACAGCAGCCGTATTGTCCGTTCCTGCTTTGTTGATTTCAACAACTTTATATATGGCATCTTGTTTTTTATGTGCAACTTCATCCAAGGCCATTTCCATCGCGTTGTATTCATTTGCATAATTCGATTTTTTTACAATCTCAACATTGGCTTTGTTAAAATGAAGTGGTGCATCGTTGAATTGATAAAACACAAACATCATAATACCCACAAACAAAATAGCGAATTGCATGGGTACTTTAAAAAGTCCGTTAAACAACAATCCCAAACGAGATTGTGTCAAAGATTTTCCTGACAAATAACGCTGAACTTGCGATTGATCCGTACCAAAATAGGATAAGAATAAAAATGTACCACCCAATAATGCCGACCAAATATTGTAGCGATTCGACAAATCAAACTCAAAATCGACCACATTYAATTTGCCCATATTTCCTGCAATATCAACTGCATCAGAAAATGAAATTGTTGGAGGCAACTTTGCAACAATTATTAAAAAGGCAACGAACATTCCTCCTAAAATTACAATCATTTGTTGCTTTTGTGTTTGACTTACAGCATTGGTTCCACCAGAAACGGTATAAATAATTACCAACGCACCAATTATTAAATTGGTCAAATACAAGTCCCATCCCAAGATAGATGATAAAATAATAGAAGGTGCAAAAATTGTTAATCCAGCGGCTAAACCTCTTTGAACTAAAAACAACACTGCAGTTAATGAACGAGTTTTTAAATCGAAACGTCCTTCTAAAAATTCGTAGGCTGTATAAACTTTCAAATTGTAAAATCGTGGTAAAACGAAAATACAGAGTATGATCATTGCAATCGGTAATCCGAAGTAAAATTGGGCGAATCGCATTCCATCATCATAGGCTTGGCCTGGAGTTGACAGAAATGTAATTGCACTTGCTTGTGTTGCCATTACTGACAATCCTATGGTGTACCAAGGTAAGGTTTGCTCGCCTCTTAAAAATGATTCGGTGGTATTTACGGCACGGGTTTTCCAAAGACCATAGACAACAATTAATAATAAAATTCCGACAAGAATAGTCCAATCAATAATATGCATTATTCGTATTTTTTAGTAAATAAGGTGAATAATAGGATCAAKACTATTTGAAAAATCAGCACAAATAAATAGAGCTGATTCCATGTTTTAAAAATTGGTGGTTTTTCTTCTTTCATTATTAAAATCGTTTAACTGTTGAATTGTTTTTTGGTTAATTGAGRTAATTTACGTCTCAACTACAATGAACTTTAACGGGTAATTACATTAGTTGTGTTCAAGTTTAGTATTTTTTTGCTCTCCATCATTCCGAAGATTTTTAAAAAGTTGAACAGTCTACTGTATAAGATAGGTTAATAKTGTCWYRAARARWTGKYKTWMWTYCTTYTATWRAWWWMKSATAWYMWSSRYTKGRAKWTSMWKTWGAWKAAKRWRMAWWARGACTTANNNKWKWWTTAGKTSWWCWWKTAAWWKAAGYRMTTRTATCTACTTCTTGCTCAAAAATATCTATAGTTGCAAAATGCAAACTACTATTCTCAATAACATGACTGCTTATTCGCATTGCTGGATAATCATTATTTGTCACACTTAAATTTAATTTCAATATTGTTGGATACCAAGCGTTAATATCACGTGTATTTATTTCTCCTTCGACAATGTCGGTATTTCCAATACTTTCCGTATAATATCTTCCATATTGGTATTCAAAACCATACTGTTCATCTTTAATAAAATCAAATGTTATTGAATAATTTCCATTTGTATCAGTTCTTACGGAGTCAATTACTTCAGTTCCTAATGCGTATTGAACAACGCTCCAGTCATCCCAAACTCTTAATAAAACAATCTTATAATTTTCAATTGGAATGTTACGCTCAATATCTGACACATTACCTTTAACAGTAGTTTCAATTGACTCTATTTGTCCTGTGGGTGAATTAAAATCGCCACTACAAGAAAATATAATAAATAGGCTAAAGATTAAAAATATCAATACTTTTTTCATTTTGATTTATTTTTTAATAATGCTAATTATGACTAAAACTAATTATTAACTTTTAATTCTTAACTATTCCTTCCTCTTCATTCTTCCCAACTGACAATAAATTGGTGTACAATCTGAACGCCCCCGGAACACCTGCTGGCAATTCTCTAAAGAAACTCAAGCCCGTGTAAATAAAATAACCTTCTCCGTATTTTGCAACTAAGAGGCTTCCTTTTCTTGCTGGCTCACCTTTGTCGTGCATTGATAAAATCGGTATGAATTCTTTACTCCAATCATTCGGAAAATACAATCCACGTTCTTGCACCCATCCTTCAAAATCTTTTTGGGTGATTTTATTTGGATATTGCATCACCTCATTTTCGGGTGCAATTATTTTTACTTCTGAATTTTCATCAGTTACTCTATCTTTTGACAAATGTAATTTTAATGGCGACACTTCATCAACTTTTACATTGTGATTTGTATTGTATTGCACTAATAAGGTGCCTCCATTTTTTACATATTGATGCAAATCCTCTTGATAATAATTTGATCTATCATTGGTATTGTAAGCACGAATTCCCAAAATAACAGCATCAAAATTCTGGAGTTTTTCTAAAGAAATATCCTTTTCATTTAACTCTACAACGGTATATCCTACTTGTCTTAAACTTGCAGGTATCTCATCACCTGCTCCGTGAATATAACCAATCAATTGTCCTTTCTTTTTGATATCTAAGCGTACAATTTTACTTTCTGACGGCATCAAAACCGATTGAAATGGAATGTGGTCATAATCAATCTCTACCAAAGCATCCGTATAAATTTTATTCCCGATAGTAACCATCGGAGTGATTTTTCCTTCACTTTGAATCGAAGGTGGAGTCACCTTAAAAGTTATGGTTTGTTCTGCTCCTTTTTTATCAATATTTACAAGGTGATATTTCGGGCTCACCTCCCACCCTTTCGGATATGCCAATTCAACTTTACCCACAATATTTGGATGTCCTGCCTTTACTACTACAGAAATTTCCTTCGGATTATCATCAGAAAAAATTAGTACTTTATCAGTGATACTAGCAGTAACTTCGGGTACAATTTCAAAAGGTTTGTACATCTCTCCCTTTACAGGATCGTTGTATTTGTACACGATATCTTTGCTAAATTCAAAAGAATAGCCATCAAAATCAATAATAAAATTTACGGTCAATTGATGAGCAGCATTTGGCAAACCGATTAAGTTTTTGTCATCAACGCGATACATTCCCAACGTTCCTTTTTTTGCCAACCAGTACGGGCTTGTGTATGCCATATCAATCGGTACAAAGCCTTTTATTTCATATTTTTTTGGGATATTATTTTTGAGAATTGCCTCTGGATTTTCAGCAATATTTAGAGGAGATAAACTCACCGATCGCAATTTCATCGGAAAACTAGACCTATTAATTGCTTCGATAGTAACCGAGAATTTACTATTTCTAGTTGCCGAAGATTCGTTGGCTACAGCTTCTAAATACAATCCRGYACAWKCYRMAATRATKTYTTTMAKMTCTTTTRATTTTTGATTTTTCCAATAATCATCTTCAATATTCTGAATCAATTTAAATGCTTTAATCAATTCAGGAACACTCGCCGATGGATTTGTAAAATCAAAATCAGTTTCTACTTTATGCAATATTTCTCCGATTGCTTCACCTCCTTTTACACGCGACCATGTGGTATTGATTCCCTCAAAAATATTGGTTTTGTCCAATGGCATATCACCTTTCACCAATTCTAAATACGCAATTTCACTCCCGCGAGTCCCAGTTCTACCAAAGCCTTGACTCTTATGCATACTTCTACTCAAACTAGAAATTTCGGAATTAGACAATCCCACAGAAGGATAAAAAGTGCCAATATCAAAAGACATCATCTTGTCTTTATTTGCTTTTTTAAATTTTTCTTCGCTCCCATAAAACCACCAATGCGTATTAAAAAATTCTCGTTTTGGTTGCCAAACAGAAAGCGTTTCTAATTGGTTTGGATATTTACTTGCATCACCAGCTAAATCAAAAGCCATGGCACTCAACACTGCAGATGATGTGTGATGTCCATGTGTTTTTCCGAAAGTTCTTTTTTTACCACTGAATCGATTGATAATTACATCTGGTTTAAATTTACGGATTGCCAAAACAACATCACCCAATACTTCTTTTTCATTCCAAATTGCCAAAGTTTCATCGGGATGTTTGGAATATCCAAAGTCATTGGCGCGGGTAAAAAACTGTTCTCCACCGTCCGTTCTTCTCGCAGCTAATAATTCTTGGGTACGAATTACGCCCAACAATTCTCTAATTTCTGAGCCAATTAAATTCTGACCACCATCACCTCTTGTCAATGACAAGTAGGCTGTTCGTGCTTTTACATCATTCGAAAAATAAGAAATCAACGCGGTATTTTCATCATCAGGATGTGCAGCGATGTATAAAACTGTTCCTAAAAAATTTAACNTTTTTATAGATTCATGAATTTCTGATGCAGTAGGTTTYTGAGGTGTTTGTGCTTTTATAGAAAGAGATAAAAATAATGCTGCACAAAAAAAGTATAGAATTCTTGTCATTAGTTAAGCTTAGTTTTTAACAAATCTAAAAGATTTAAATCAATAGTCATTTTTATGTGCCAAACTTAACACTAATTTATGATTTTATTTTGGCGCAGATTTTGATAAGAATAAAAAATATATCGACAACTAATAACACATGAAAAAATTAATACTTATTACAACAATTGCCTTTTCATTAACTAGCTGTGAGCAAATTATTGGCGATTTAATTGATAGTGCGATTGAAAATAGCTTAGATAATTCTGATCCAAATTTTGATACTTTTGTAGAAATAGAAAATACAAGTAATTTTCAAATAGACAATCTGCAATTTCATTTTGGCGCGAGTAATTCCTATCAACTACCCCGCATTTATCCAACGTCTGTAACAAATAACCATATGGGATTTTATAGTGTTTCAGATTTTCCATACATATCATTTTATATCAACAATCAATTTTACGAAACAATAAACACAAACAATAGTAGCTATATTGAACAAGGAAATTACATTCTAAAAATCAAGATATTGTCACTGAGTTCAAATCACTTTACCTATGAGTTATTAGAAGATACTAACTAATAAATTTGTTTACAAATACATTTCCGTATCACACTTATTTAGAATATATTTGTATTCTTATTAAAATTTAGACACATGAAATTTATAGTATCAAGTTCTCAACTTTTAAAGCAATTACAGGTTTTAGGAGGCGTTATTAATAACAACAACACTTTACCAATTTTAGATAATTTTTTGTTTGAATTAGACACCAATCAATTAAAAATTACGGCGTCAGATTTAGAAACAACCATGAGTTCTACGATCGAAGTTGAGTCAGATTCTAAAGGGTCTGTTGCGGTTTCTGCTCGTTTGTTACTAGATACTTTAAAAACTTTTCCTGATCAACCTTTGACTTTTAAAACCCAAGAGAATAGCACCATTGAAATTAGTTCTAGCCAAGGAAAATATGATATGGCGTTCTTTAATGGTGATGAATTTCCAAAAGCTGTAGCCTTAGCATCTCCAAGCAAAACAGTCTTGAATGGTGGCATTTTAGCAACCGCAATTTCTAAAACAATTTTTGCTGCGGGTAACGATGATTTACGCCCAGTAATGAGTGGTGTGTTTTTTCAGTTCTCGCCAGAGAGCTTAACTTTTGTTGCGACAGATGCTCATAAATTAGTAAAATATACACGCACCGATGTAACTGCTGAAGAGGTGGCAGAATTCATTATGCCAAAAAAACCTTTGAACTTATTAAAGGGAATTTAGGAAATTCTGACAGTGATGTTTCTATCGAATACAACAACTCTAACGCCAAATTTGCTTTTGACAATGTGGTGTTAGAATGTAGACTGATTGACGGAAAATATCCAAATTACGATGCAGTGATTCCGAAAGAAAATCCGAATAAATTAACGGTAAATAGAAGCAATTTTTTAAATTCAACACGTCGTGTATCCATCTTCTCTAGCAAGACTACACATCAAATTCGTTTGAAAATGGCGGGGTCAGAATTAAATATTTCTGCTGAAGATATCGACTATTCAAACAAAGCGGATGAGCGTTTAAATTGCGATTATCAAGGTGATGATTTACAAATTGGGTTTAACTCTCGTTTCTTAACTGAGATGTTGAGTAACCTAGATTCGAATGAAATTTTAATCGAAATGTCGCTACCAAACAGAGCAGGAATTTTAACTCCTGTTGATGGTGCTGAAGCAGGTGAACAAATTACCATGTTGGTAATGCCGGTGATGTTGAATAATTAAATTACTGGTGATTGAGCGGAGTCGAAATCACATTATAAATAGAAAATCCACAACTTAATTGGTTGTGGATTTTTTAGCAATAAAATTCTTGTTGCTTATTCCTCAATCCAAGAAATAATTTCTGGACTATCCGGCATTGTTTTAGGACTGATTACTTTTACAACTTCCCCATTTTTATTGATTAAATATTTTTGGAAATTCCACTTTACTTTAGAATCCTCGTAACCATTTCTTTCTTTTTTAGTTAAGAATTGATACATCTCATCCATATCTTTTCCTTTCACTGATATCTTACTCATCATTGGGAAAGTTACTCCGTACTCTTGCGTACAAAAAGCAGCAATCTCTTTGTCAGAACCAGGTTCTTGACGTAAAAAGTTATTTGCAGGAAATCCGACAATCACAAAATCATTGTCTTTGTATTTTGTATATAAAGCTTGTAGGTTTTCATATTGTGGTGTGTTTCCACATTTTGAAGCGGTGTTTACAACCATTATTTTCTTTCCTTTTAAATCAGCAAAATCAAATTCATCACCATTTAAATCTTTTACTTTAAACTGATAGATCGTTTCTTTTTTCATCTCTTGATGCAAACTTGCCTCCATTTTTGGAGCTTCTTTTTTATCAGATTTACAACTCAAAAAACTCAGCATTACTAAAATTACAATTCCAAACTTACTCATTTAATTAATTTTTAAATTTTACACAAAGCTACAAAAGAGTGCCTCTAAATTTGCTATAATTATTTAGAATAATAAAATCGTCCTATCCAATTATTAACTATCTTCGCTTTATGATTACGGTTTCAATACTCGGTAGCGGCAATGTTGCTACGCATTTAATAGACGCTTTCTCAGAGTCTCCTTACATTGATCTTGCACAAATTTATAGCAGGAATTTAAATGATATTCAACATTTTAAAAACAAGGCAAGTGTTACAGATAACCTTAGTACTTTAACTCCTGTTGATGTAACGATCATCGCAATTTCTGATGATGCCATTGCAAATTTTTCTAATCAACTAAATAGCAAAGGTGTTGTTGCTCATACGTCCGGAAGTGTTGCTATGACAGATTTAAATTCTGATTTATCTCGCGGAATTTTCTACCCACTCCAAACTTTTAGCAAAGACAAGTCTGTAGATTTTAAAAGTATTCCAATTTGTATTGAAGCAGAAAATGAAGACGATTTAAAACTGCTTAAAAAATTAGCATCAATTATTTCAGACAAAGTTTATGAGGTGAATTCTGACCAAAGAAAGAAATTACATTTGGCAGCAGTTTTTGTAAATAACTTTACCAATCATTTGTATCACATAGGGAATTCAATTTGTGATGCTCATAATGTTCCGTTTGAAATTTTACATCCTCTGATAAAAGAAACTGCTGAAAAGATTGGAGAAATTTCGCCAAAAGAAGCACAAACGGGACCCGCAAAAAGAAATGATATTAAGACCATCGAAAAACATTTGGCACAATTATCAAATTCAGAAAAAGAAATTTATACCGTATTAACCAATTCAATTTCTAAAACATATCAATAATCCATGGAAAAAAGTTATAAAGAAATCATGCCACAAATCACCACCTTCATATTTGATGTTGATGGTGTTTTAACCGATGGAACCATTCAGGTTTTAGAAAATGGCGACATGATTAGAAATATGAATATCAAAGATGGATATGCTCTAAAAACCGCCGTAGATGCTGGCTATAAAGTCTGTATTATTTCTGGAGGCTCAAGTGAAGGTGTTCGAGTTCGTTTAGAAAGATTGGGACTTACCGATGTTTATTTAGGTGCTCACAATAAGATTGAGCAGTTTAATGAAATCATCAAAAAACACCATTTAAAAGCTGAAGAAGTTTTATATATGGGTGATGATATCCCCGATTACCCAGTCATGAAATTGGTTGGTTTGGCATGTTCACCTAAAGATGCCGCTCCAGAAATTCAGGGAATATCACATTATATCTCACAAAAAAATGGTGGTAAAGGTTGTGTACGCGATGTGATTGAACAAGTCTTAAAAGTTCGTGGAGATTGGGATGGAAAATTTGATGCTAAATACGATTAGACATTTTTGGAGCTATCAATTTACCGATAAAACTTATGAATTTCATTTATACTTAATCCATAGTAGCAAAAAATCCTAAGATATAAACCTACATCTCAAATTTTGGGCATCGTAATTTAAACCAACATATTCTATTATATAATTATAGTTTGATACCTTTGCTTACAATCAAAAAAAATATGCCCTCAAAAATATATAGTATCATTACCGGCACAGGGAGTTACATCCCTCAACAAATTATAAAAAATGTCGATTTTCTGCAACATGATTTTTATGAAAAGGACGGTACACCTGTCAAAAAAAACAATAGAGAAGTTATAGATAAGTTCGAAGAAATTACAACTATCACCGAAAGAAGATATGTAAAAGATGAATATTTAACCTCTGACATTGCATTTTTTGCTGCCGAAAAAGCCATTGAAAATGCTGGCATTGACAAGGAGGAATTAGACCATATTATAGTAGCACATAATTTTGGAGACACTACACCAACGAGCAAACAAGTTGATCAAATACCAAGTATTGCTTCAAAAGTAAAGTTTCTTTTAAAAATTAAAAATCCTGACTGTGTTGCCTATGATTTACTTTTTGGATGTCCAGGTTGGGTTCAGGGAATGATTCAGGCAGATTATTATATCAAAGCTGGGGATGCTAAAAAAGTATTGGTGATTGGTGCTGAGACCTTGTCAAGAATTTCAGATCCACACGATAGAGATAGTATGATTTATGCTGATGGTGCTGGCGCAACTATTTTAGAAGCCAAAGAAAGTGAAACTCCTATCGGAATTATTGGACATAAAACGAGAACCGATTCTTATTACCATTCTAAAATGTTGGCAATGGGAGCTTCCTATAAAAAGGATCCTGCAACTGCTGATGAAATTTTTATGAAAATGAATGGACGCAGGTTGTATCAATATGCATTAGAAACGGTTCCACAAACTGTTAAAGAATGTTTGGATAAACTTGAAATTCATCCTAGAGATGTCAAAAAATTACTGATTCATCAAGCAAACGGAAAAATGGATGATGCCATTTTACAGCGACTTTTTAAATTGTATGAGATTGATGAGATTCCAGAAAACTTTATGCCAATGACGATTTCAAAATTAGGAAATTCTTCTGTAGCAACAGTACCAACTTTGTTAGATTTAATTGAAAGAGGTCAATTACCTCCTCATAAAATTGACAATGGAGATACGATAGTTTTCGCTTCTGTTGGTGGTGGTATGCATATCAATACTATTGTTTATAAGGCTTAAATTTTTATCGCTAAATCTTTCTATTCATAATTATTTACGATACATCTCTATATGAAGATCCAATTTCTTACACTATTTTTTTTGCTTTTTATCAATTCAGTTTTATCACAAAATGAATCAATAAAATCATTAGTTAAAAAAGCCGACAGTCTAAATCTTGATATGTGGGATTTGGTTGATTATGCTGAAGAAAACTTAAAAGAAGATGTAGAACTCGCTCAATTTTTTTATTACTGGATTGGATCTAATATTAAATATGACAACGAAACATTATCCAAATTAGATACAGGTAGTATTACTTCTAAAGATTTTCGTAAAAAGCAAGATCGTTTTGTTGTTTACGAAAGTAGAAAAGGAGTTTGTGCAGGATATGCCAACCTTTATCAATGGTTTATGTATGAGATTGACATCGAAGCTGTTTTCATTTCAGGACATATTAGAGATGAAAGAAATCACTATGTAGAATTAGAATCGGATGATATGTTTAGGCATGCGTGGAATGCTATTAAACTAAACGGTAAATGGCTTATTGTAGATTCTACTTGGGGAACTTCAAATGACTATTCTGTATCAGATTTTTATTTTGACATAAAACCAGAATTTTCAATACTATCACACTTTCCAGAAGAAAATAAATGGCAGTTATTAGAAAAAACTTTAACTCTTGATGAGTTTAATAATTCAAAGTTCATCAATCCCGTTTGGTTTTTCAAAGGCTTTTCTGACATACCAAAACTTAAAGAAGATGCTGATAATTATTATTTTGTTTATCGCATTAACCCTAATAATTGGTCCGTAAATTTAATGTATAGTTCAGACAATCTCTCTTTTTCTGATATCGATGATTTAATTAAAGTTGACCAAGATGGGTACACTTATCTTATGTTTCCTAAAGCACAAATGCCAGAAAAAATTTACTTCAAAGTTAACTTGATTAAATACTACGAGGATACTTTTAGAGGAGCGACTATTAAAGATGTTATAAATTTCAAAATATAAGTTACATCTTCAAAACAGGGATATCAAACTGATTCAAAGCCCATTTCTAAATTAATTGTTAAAGTGTTAACTCATATTCTCTAATCTGTGTAATATCAATTATATTTACCGACAAATCTGAAAAATTTAACCAATAAATAACATCAATGAAAAAACTTACCTTATTACTTGTTGTAATTATTATTGCATCTTGTGCAAATGAACCGAAGGATTATGTAACCTTATCAGGAAAAATTACTGACAAAAGCAGTGACTCTATCGTTGTTAGAACTAGAACTTTCTCTAGAACTATTGCCGTAAATGAAGACGGGACGTTTAGCGATACTCTAAAAGTTGAAGCAGGTGTTTACAATTTCTTCGACGGAAACGAATCTACAAACATCTTCTTAAAAAATGGATTCGAATTAAATATTACCGTAGATACAAAGGAGTTCGATGAGTCGATTGCCTTTACAGGAATTGGATCTGAAAGCAATAGTTTTTTAGCAAAAAAAGCCTTAGTATCTGAAAAATTATTAGACCAAGATTTTGACACTTTTGACAAAGTTCAATTAAACGCTGCTCTTGATAATGCTAAAGTTGAATTGACTGCTTTTGTAAATGATAACAAAACAGGTGTTGACTCAACAGTAGTAGCAAACTCGATGAATGAAATTGAGCCAATGCTAAATTCTTATAAAAAATATTTTGAAGGAAATATTGATTTAAAAGCAAAGTATTTTGGAAAACCATCTCCTACATTCGAAAATTATATGAACATTGATGGAAGCGAAACTTCATTATCAGATTTAAAAGGAAAATATGTATATGTTGATGTTTGGGCAACTTGGTGTGGACCTTGTAAAGCTGAGATTCCTTCACTTAAAAAAGTAGAAGCTGCGTATCACGGTAAAAATATTGCTTTTGTAAGCATGTCTATCGATGATGAAAGGAGCCATGGTTCAATGGAAAAAGCTGAGGAACTTTGGAGAGCAATGGTTGCTGATAAAGATTTAAAAGGTATCCAAATTTTTGCACCAAAAGGATGGCAATCAGAATTTGTTACTGGTTTTGGAATTAGAGGAATTCCTCGTTTCATCTTAATTGGTCCTGACGGAAATGTTATTGACGCAAGTGCTCCTAGACCTTCTAGCGAATCGTTAATTAAATTATTTGACGCACATAATATTTAAATAAATATCCCCTAAAATGAAAAAATTACTCGTATTACTTCTTATCACATCTACATTAATTGGATGTAAAGAATCGAAAGAATATTTATCTCTTTCTGGTAAAATCACAAATGCTGATACCAAAGAAATAGAAATTCTCTCTAAAGACTTTATCAAAACAATTGCTGTAAATGAAGATGGAACTTTTAAAGATACCTTAAAAGTTAAATCCGGAATTTTCACCTTAACCGATGGTCGTAACAAAGCTGTTTTATTTCTTGCCAATGGGTATGACTTAGAAATTGATTTGGATGCGCAGGATTTTTCTAGCATCAGTTTTAACGGAAAAGGAAAAGAAAGTAATGAGTATATTTTAGAAAAAATTGCATTTTCAAAAACCGAATATGCGAATCCTAAAAGTTATTTTACCTTAGACAGAGCTGCATTTGACACGCGTATGTCAGCTTTAAAAAAGATGAATTCCGAAGTTTCAAAAACGGAAGTAGATACTTTTTTAATTTCTCAAATAGAGAGTGACAACAAGCGTTTTATCGATTATTTAGAAAAAAACTACACGTTAAAATATGCTGCTGCAATTAATTTTGCCAAAGGAAAACCATCTCCAAAATTTAATAATTTTGAAAACTATGATGGCTCTACCACTTCTTTAGACGACCTAAAAGGGAAATTTGTTTACATAGATGTTTGGGCAACTTGGTGTGGTCCATGCAAGCAGCAGATTCCGTATTTAAAGAAAGTTGAAGCTGCGTATCACGGTAAAAATATTGAATTTGTAAGTATCTCTACCGACAGAAAAAACAAGTACAATGCTTGGAGAAAAATGATCAAAAACAAAGAAATGGGTGGTATCCAACTTTTTGCTGGCGATGATTATTCGTTTTCGCAAGCCTATCAAATTAATTCCATTCCACGGTTTATTTTGATTGACCCAGAAGGAAATATTGTAGATGCAAATGCGCCTAGACCTTCGGATCCTAACTTAACAAAGTTGTTTGATTCTTTAGGAATATAACTTTAGAATATCGGTTAAAAAGAAATCACCATCAGAATCTAAATTGATTTTGATGGTGATTTTATTTTTTGATAGAACGCTGATTGAGCTGATGCTCTATGATTTTTTAACTTCGACTCAATATTTCAGTTGTCAACTGAGACTGCCAACTGTAGACTGAATAAATCTATTCATTAAAAACGCCCATATTAGCGTATTTATCCATTCGTTTTTCTACAAGTTTTTCTGGACTTAATTTCTTTAAACTATTRTATGTTTTTGTAATAGCTTCTTCAACAATTTTAAAAGTGTCTTCTCTATTAAAATGAGCACCACCAATTGGTTCCTCAATAATTTTATCAATCACTTTTAATTTTTTACTGTCAGTTGCAGTCAGTTTTAAAGCTTCTGCAGCTTGCTTTTTATACTCCCAACTGCGCCATAAAATTGACGAGCAATTTTCTGGAGAAATCACTGAATACCAAGCATTCTCTAACATCAACAYYTTGTCYCCWAYWSCAATKCCCARYGCWCCRCCMGATGCACCTTCACCAATAATCACACAAATAATTGGAACTTTAAGGCGAGTCATTTCTAAAATATTTCTTGCAATTGCTTCACCTTGTCCGCGCTCTTCAGCTTCTAAACCTGGGTATGCACCCGGAGTGTCAATTAATGTAACAACAGGTACACCAAATCGCTCTGCCATTTTCATTAAGCGCAATGCTTTGCGATATCCTTCAGGATTTGGCATCCCAAAATTTCTGTATTGACGTGTTTTGGTATTGTATCCTTTTTGTTGACCGATAAACATATAACTTTGGTTGCCGATTTTTCCTAAACCACCTACCATTGCCTTGTCATCTTTCACAGTTCTATCACCGTGAAGTTCCATAAAAGTATCACCTGCAATTGCATTGATATAGTCCATGGTATAAGGTCTGTTGGGATGTCTCGATAACTGTACACGTTGCCACGCAGTCAAATTTTTATAAATATCGACACGAACTTTGTCTAATTTTTTTTGAAGATTTTTACAAGTGTCCGTAACATCAACATCACTTTCTTCGCCAATCAAGGCGCATTTATCGAACTGTTCTTGCAAGTCTTTTATAGGGAGTTCAAAATCTAAATATTCCATTTTTTAGTAGTTTTGATAAGATACAAATATAGTAACTTAGAGCTAAATCGCTCTTAATTTTTATTTTTTTTGAGTTTAGAAAAAAGCTTTTTTCTGTTGATGATAATTCCGTTTAATACCACAGCAAAAAGAATGATTAATGCTCCATAATAAAAATTTGGGGGCATTTTTTCTTTTTCGGGAAATATAAGGAGCGCTAAAATAATTCCGTAAACAGGTTCTAAATTGATTGATAGCATCACCGTAAATGGGCTCAAAACTTTCATCACTTTTACAGATGCGGCAAATGCGTAAGCTGTACAGATACTTCCTAATATCAATAAATAAATCCAATCATTTGATGAGAGTTGAAAGAAAGAAAATACAAATTCTCCTTTTATCCCTAGCAATATCGTGATGAATACGACTCCGAAAAACAATTGGTAAAATGACATGACTACAGGGTCATTCTTTTTTACATACAGTCCGTTTGCGACAGAAAATAATGCTGATAAAAAGGAAGAAATCAATCCGTAGATAATTCCCAACATAAAATGTCCTTCTATTTTAAAGATGATGTAAAGTCCAAATATCACTAAGATTCCTAAAAATAATTCGAGTTTACTAACGCGTCTTTTAAAGAATAATGGTTCTATCAACGACGTAAAAAAAGCCCCGGTACTCATCATAATTAATGCTACTGAAATGTTGGATGATTTTATCGCCAAGAAAAAAGTGATCCAATGTAAGGCAATGATGATTCCGCCGAGAATAAATTTTGTCAAAGTGCCTTTTGAAACCTTGAATGATTTTCGCCGAATCAGCATATAAATAAAAAGAAAAGCAGTTGCAATGAGCATGCGATACCAAACTAACGGAATTGCATCAATACTAATTAAAGCGCCAAGAACTGCTGTAAACCCCCAAATGAGAATTACAAAATGTAAGTGCAAATAGTTTTGAAATCGTATAGATTTTTGTTTATCATCCATAATAAACAGTAATTATTTTTTCGCTTTTTGATATAAATATATCGCTAGAATACCGAATAAAACATTGGGCATCCAAACCATAAATAAAGGATTAGAATCTGGTGCTCCACCAACAACCTCAACAATACGAAGTAAGAATACATATACAAATACAATGGTTACACCGACTGCAAGATTAATACCAATACCACCTCTACGCTTAACAGCACCAAGGGATACAGCTATCAATGTTAAGATGTAAGCTGCCACTGCCAAACTTGTGCGCTTATATAATTCTACATAATACACATTCAAATTTCCACGACCTCTGGCTTTTGAAATTTTTATATAGTCTAATAATTTTGGTGTTTGCATTTCTTTTGCAAAGGCATCAATATACAATAAGTCTTTAGGCATAAAATTAAATATTGTATCCATTCTACGACCATATTCAATCCCGTCATTTAGCACGCCAACTTTTCTTTTATAAAAATTTGTCAACCTATAAATAGTATCTTTTGGCTTAAAAACAATTCTATCCGCAGTAAATTTTTCTTTTAAAAGATTGCCCTCATAGACTTCATAACTAAAATTAACGCCCGTATTTCGTTTTAAATCGAAAGAACGCATATAAATATACTCATTATCGCTCAATTGTAAATTGATATTGGTGATATGATTATAATCTATAGGGCGACTTTTAAGATAGGTGTTGTAAAATTCTTCATAAATTCTATTGCTGTTTGGCACGATAAAATGGTTTAATCCTAAGATTAAAATGGCAACAATTGTAGCACCAATAAAATAAGGTTTTAGAAAACGAGTAAAAGAAATTCTTGCCGAATTCATAGCAATGATTTCTGTATTTCCTGACAGTTTAGAAGTAAACATTAATACCGAAACAAACAGCGCTAAAGGCAAAATCATGTTACCAATATTGATAATAAAATTGACAAAATAATCAGTGAGGATAATCCCTACCGTTAAATCTGGATGTCGCAAAAACTTATCAATTTTTTCTCCGGTATCAATGACAACAATCACCGGAATTAAAATTAATAGGATAAAGAAAAATGTAGATAAGTACTTTTTTAATATGTATTTGTCAAGTATTCTCATTCAAAAAAACCGAAGCCAATTATTATAAACGTTTGTCCATTTGTTTTACCATTATGTTTTTCCATTCGGTAAAATCTCCCGCTAATATATGCTTTCTTGCTTCACGAACCAACCATAAATAAAATCCTAGATTGTGGATAGATGCAATTTGTTTTCCCAATAATTCTTTTGCAGCAAACAAATGTCTCAAATAGGCTTTAGAATAGTAGGTGTCAACATCGGTAATCCCCATTTCATCGATTGGAGAAAAATCATCTTCCCACTTTTTATTTTTGATATTGATGGTTCCATGCGCTGTAAACAACATTCCGTTTCTAGCATTTCTTGTTGGCATTACACAGTCAAACATATCTACTCCCAACGCAATATTTTCTAAAATATTGATTGGAGTCCCTACTCCCATTAGATATCTCGGTTTATCTTCTGGCAAAATACTACAAACAATGTCTGTCATTTCGTACATTTCCTCTGCAGGTTCTCCTACTGATAATCCACCAATAGCATTTCCTTCTGCTCCAACCGATGCAATAAATTCTGCTGACTGAACTCGTAAATCTTTATAAGTACTTCCTTGTACTATCGGAAAAAATGTTTGGTTGTAATCATAACGTAAAGGAACTTTTTCTAGGTGATTGATACAACGTTTTAGCCAACGATGTGTCATGTGCATAGACCTTTTTGCGTATTTATAATCACATGGATAAGGCGTACACTCATCAAATGCCATGATAATATCAGCTCCAATTTTTCGCTGAATCTCCATCACATTTTCTGGTGTAAAATGATGGTAAGAGCCATCAATATGACTTTTAAATTTTACACCTTCTTCTTTAATTTTTCTACGATTGGATAAAGAATACACTTGATATCCACCACTATCGGTTAAAATTGGTCTGTCCCAATTCATAAATTTATGAAGTCCGCCTGCTCCTTCTAAAATAGCTGTTTTTGGACGGAGGTATAAATGATACGTGTTTCCTAAAATAATATCAGGGTTTATCTGTTCTTTCAACTCAGTTTGGTGTACGCCTTTCACCGTACCCACGGTACCTACTGGCATAAAAATAGGAGTTTCAATTACACCGTGATCGGTGGTTACAACTCCTGCTCTTGCTTTGCTTTGTAGGTCTTTTCCTTTTAATTCAAATTTCATCGGCGCAAAGATATAGAATCAGTTTGTTTCGGTTGATTCAATTTAGAGAAAATCTAAGTTTGAAAAATAATTATCTCTTATAAACTATACCTACAAGGTTTTTGAAACCTTGCAGGATAAATCTGTAAGGAGATTGTATTAATTGATTAAATTTACAGCCAATTCAATAACTAAAAATTTGCTTTTAAATTTCTTTAAGAAAAAAATAATTCCGTTTCAAGAAATCTTTCCTGATGGGTTTAATGATATTCATTCTCATTTACTTCCGGAGATTGACGATGGTGCAAAATCATTAGAAGATTCTATTGAATTGATTCGACTATTTAGTAGTGTCGGAATTAAAAATTTTACGACGAGTCCACATATTTTGGGTGAAGTTTGGCCAAATACTCCTGAAATTATCAATGAAAAATTAGCATTGGTGAGAGCAGAATTAATCAAACAAAATATTACCGACATCACCATAAATACAGGCGYAGAATATATGTTGGATGAGAAATTTATGGAGTTGTTACAAGAAAAAAAGCTACTCACCATTAAAGATAATTTTATCTTGGTRGAGTTTTCTTATATCAATCATCCAGAAAATATTTTTGAGATTCTATTTGAGATTCAAACCCAAGGATACAAGCCAATTTTAGCACATCCAGAACGATATAATTATTATCATTCTAAGTTTGACATGTATCAAAAACTAAAACATGCCGGATGTTATTTTCAGCTCAATTTATTGTCGCTCACAAATTATTATGGTGGCAATGTGCAAAAAATTGGGGTTAAATTATTAGAGAATAATATGATTGATTTTTTGGGAACWGATGTACATCACAAAAATCATTTTAATTCTTTATCAAAATTAGGAACAAAGAAAAATGTTGAATTGCTGCGTTCTATTTTAATGAATAATCAACAATTAAAATTTTAAGAAAACATTTTTTTATACCAAGGCTTATTCCCTTCAATCCCATAGCCATAGCCATAGCCATAGCCGTAACCATAATTATTATTATTTTGTTTGATACCATTGATAAGAATTGACATATTATTCAACTTACCATCCGCATGAATTGATTTCGGCACCTTTAACATTCTGCGGTCTAATTTTCCTGCACGCACAATATATACAATCAAATCGGCAAATTTATTAAGGATTAAAGTATCGGTAACCAAACTCAACGGAGATGTATCAACAACAATATAATCGTATTTTTCTTTGGCATCTGTAAACATTTCTTCTAGCCTCGTATTCATCAATAACTCCGCTGGATTTGGCGGAATGATACCGGAAGTAATCAAATCTACATTATCTGTTTTTGGTATTTGAATCGTAATATCATTCAGCGAAATATTTTTATCAGTAATATAATGTGTTACTCCCTGTCCTTTTGTTAAGTTCAACGTTTTACTAATTGTAGGTGCTCTTAAATCCAACCCGAGCAGCAATACTTTTTTATCAGACGTTGCCAAAGTTTTTGCCAAATTAAGCGCAACAAAAGTTTTACCTTCATTACCAATGGTAGATGTTACCATAATTACTTTAGACTTTTTATCATTACCCGCCAACATAAAATCTAGGTTGGTACGCACCAACCTAAAAGCCTCTGCTGTTGCTGATCGATCGTTTTTTGATAATATTCTTTTCTTCTTTTTACTGGTAAAAGGAATTTCTCCTAACATTGGGATGTTTAATTCACGCTCAACATCTTCTCTTCTATGCACCTTTGTATCAATAATATCATTGGCATATAATATTAAAAACGGAATCAACAAACCTACAAATAATGCAGCGAGCATTGTTAACGTTTTGTTTGGAAAAACTGGAAACCCAGAGCTGTAAGCAGCATCAATAATTTTTGCATTTACCGCAGAAATACCTAAAGAAATTGCAATCTCTTCTCGCTTTTGCAAAAGGTATAAATACAATTCTTCCTTTACAGCTTGCTGCCTTGTAATATCAATTAACTCACGCTGTTTTTTTGGTGCAGCAAATAATTTTGAATTTAAAACCGCATCTTGTTGTCTTAAACCATTAATTGTTATTTGGATAGAATTCTTAAGATTTTTCAAGCCCTGTTTGATAGTGCTTTTTAATCGAACAAGTTGTTCGTTTAGGTTGATAACTGCAGGATGGATATCACTTACATTTTTCAACATCTCATTTCTGGTTAAAACGAGTTCGTTATATTTTGAAATAGACGCAGAAAGAGACGCATCAGAAAAACCTAAACTCTCTGGTAAAATAGCCACTTCTGTTTGTCTATTGACRTACTCTTCAAGCGCAGTTACCAAATTTAACTGATTGTTTGCATCAATTATTTTTACCTGATTTTCGGTATCACTTTGTAGGTTAATTCCTGCTTGTGACTCAATATCAATAACATTATGTTTAGTTCTATAATCTTCTATCGATAAATCTACTTGCGATAATTCGTCAGAAACAACCTGTAATCTATTCGATATAAAGTCTGATGTGTTTTCTGATATTAAACTTTTTTCATTAACCGCATCTGCATTGTATTGATGAATTAAATTGTTAAGAATATCAACTCCTTTTTCTTTTACTTCAATTTTGATACCTAGTGAAACAATATCGGTCTTTTTAAGGTTGCTAATTTCAATTTCGGTTTTTAAATAATTAACAACCGATTGCAATGGGCTAATTGATACAACAATTGTTTTGTTATGATACTTCTCAAAAACATCAACATTAGGAGTTATTATGATACCTCCAACGGCTGTTTCGATCGTATTACCAAAGGACTGGTTTAATTTATCTTGACCTTCTCCTTCTTTAAAATTAAATTTTTCTGATGATAATAATGTAATCTCAAAACGTGCTCTTTTTTGTAAGATTAAAGAATCACTCTCAAAAAAATTAATGTTAATCGGGTTGCCATGATAGATTTCTTTAGACAGCGGGTTGCTAGAAAAAAGAGAAGTTACATCTTCAAAAAATGTTWTTCCTTTTTCATAATATTTTATATTWWSWKKKWRWWCYTKYWYAACATTTCCTAATAAATTTCGAGATTCAATAACTTCAATTTCATTATCAACATTGCTTTTTTGATTCATAAACATCCCCATATCTTCAAAAGCTGAAAGCTCAGAAATGGCACCGCTAGAATCGTCTTTCACCTTGATTGATAAATTTACTTGATATAAAGGTGAGATAAATCGCAGCACTAAAAAAGTGGTTAAAAGCGCTAATACTGCTCCTACTACAAACCATTTCCAGTTTCTAATATAGCCTCCAATAATATCAGCTAAAACAATATTATTATCATTTAAGCTATCAATATTTTTATCATTCATAACAATTAAGGACTTGTTTGGTTTAATTATTTTCTCTCACTATTAAAATAGCCAGCGTACCTGCAGATAATAATATTGCAATTATTGGCAATGCAATTTGAGTAAGATTTGATTTTGACTGATTCATTCTATCACCATTTGGTTCAATATAAACCACATCATTTTGTAATAAATAATATACTGGTGATTTAAAAACCTCATCAGTAGTTAAATCAATTCTAGTGTATATTTTTTTACCATCTTTTTCTCTAATTACCAACACGTTTTTACGTTCTCCAAAAATGGTCATATCTCCGGCTAATCCTAAAGCCTCTAAAATTGTTACCCGTTCGTTATCAATTTTAAATGTACCTGGTCGAGCAACTTCGCCTAAAATTGTAATCTTAAAATTGATGATTTTAAGGCTTACAATTGGGTCTTTAACATAGACTTCAATTTTTTCTTTTAAAACATCAGTTGCTTCTAACCTTGTTAATCCAGCAACTTTTACGTCACCCACAATTGGAAATTCAATTATTCCTTTTTGATTAACTAAATATGTTTTTTTGACAGATGCAGTAACATCTCCATCAATTCCAATTCCATTAAACAGCCCTACAGCCTTCATATCTATTGCTGCGACACTAATTTCTAGTAAATCATCAGCGCTTAAAGTTGGGGCGTAATCTCCTAATTCTTTTGTAGCATTGCTCACACCTGTTTCAGAGAAATAGGCAATATCCGTACGCGATGCACACGATGTTAAAAATAAGACTGCAACTAGCGATGCWAAAAAATAAGTTAATTTTTGGTTGGTTTTGTTTTTCATAATTAGTTAGTTTTTACAATTTCTTTATCTAAAGATTCATATTCAGAATTGTTYGAAATATATTCAGGAATAATTTCTTTCATTTTCGATACTAATGCTGTTTTACTAGTTGAATCTAGGCTATTACAAATATCGATTATTTTTGGCTTAATCAAAGAACAATTAATTTCTTTTGCGTTGGCAATCATAATTTTATCATGATGTGTTTTTATGGTATTCTCACCATCACCCAATAATTCTTCATAAATTTTTTCACCGGGTCTTAATCCAACAATTTTAATATCAATTTCTTCGGGGTATTTATATCCGGATAGCTGAATCATATTCACCGCCAAATCGAAAATCTTAATAGAATCTCCCATATCAAACACATAAATCTCTCCTCCATTACCCATGGCACCCGCTTCTAATACTAACTGGCAAGCTTCTGGTATGGTCATAAAGTATCTTGTARTTTCTTTATGAGTCACAGTCAATGGTCCGTTTGCTTCAATTTGTTTTTTAAACAGTGGAATCACAGAACCGTTAGAACCCAAAACATTTCCAAAACGCGTTGTTATGAATTTAGTCTTAGACGCTTCCATTTTTCTACAACAAGTAATGTATAATTCTGCAACGCGTTTTGTAGCACCCATTACATTGGTAG
This sequence comes from Flavobacteriaceae bacterium, assembly GCA_002401215.1. GTDB lineage: Bacteria > Bacteroidota > Bacteroidia > Flavobacteriales > Flavobacteriaceae > Urechidicola. The sequence continues at coordinate 34,104 of NVSL01000002.1, forward strand.
GGTTTACCGCTTTATCAGTAGAAATCATCACAAATTTATCTACCTGATGTTTGATGGATAAATTTGTCATATTCATTGTTCCTAAAATATTTGATTTTATGGCTTGGTATGGATTGTTTTCCATCAATGGTACATGCTTATAAGCAGCTGCATGATACACCAAGTCTGGTTTAAACTCCTCAAAGAGCTGATCCATTTTAACATCTACTCTTACATCGCCAACAATTACGGTGAAATTTTCTCGCTTATCACGTTTAAAATCTTGTTGTAAATCATACAAAGGTGATTCGGCTTGATCTAATAAAATTAAATGCTTGTAATTATAGGTAGCAATTTGTCTTGCAATTTCGCTACCAATAGACCCTGCTGCACCCGTAATTAAAACTACTTTATTGTCAATTTCATTTTTTATAGTAGGGTTGTTAATATCGATAGGTTGTCTTCCTAAAAGATCCTCAATTTTAACCTGTTTGATTTGCCCAACTTTTAAATCGCCATCAATCCATTTATTAACAGGAGGGACAATTTTTACTTTCAGAGATTTACCAATAAATGAATCTACAATTTTAATCAACTTTGCAGATTTTACATTTTGGATAGAAACAATAATTTCACTTATGTTGTACTTTTCAATAAAAATTTTATCAATATAATCTGGGCTATACACCTTAACCATATCAATATTTTTTCCTGATTTTGAAGTGTTATCATCAATAAAACCAACTACTTTAAATTTATTATGCACATCATTTTTAATGGCTTCATAAGTTGTTAAGCCAGCATTTCCTGCACCGTAAATCAACACGTTTGTGGTTAATTTTAAATCGAAAATAAAATATTTGTAAAGTTCTTTGAAAATAAATCTTGATGAAACAAGCAATACTATATTTAGTAAATAATGGATGTAGATTATTGAAAGTRGAATATTAAATACTTGATTAAAACTATATTCTCTACCAAGTAAAATAATCATAATTAAAATAGACGCCATGATATTAACACCTATAATGATGTTGTTCGCGTCCTTTAAACCTGTATGCCTAATGATTCCCTTATGCGAACCAATAATTATAAATGATAAAGTAGCAATGAGTCCGATTAACAATAATTGTGCAAATAGGTTTGAGCCCGCAAAATCGGGTTGGAAATTAAATCGGATGAAGTAAGAAATAGTAAAAGTAACAAGTACCGTAAACACATCAATAGCTAAAACTAGCCATTGCGATGAATGTTTGGCAATCATTTTTTTTCCTAATTTTTTAAGCATTTTCTAAGCAATTTTTAATGTGATAAATAACTTTAGACACATCGTCTTCGGTTAAATTTGATCCGCTTGGCAAACATAAACCTTTATTAAACAACGCTTCTGATGTTCCATTAACATAAGAAGGATACTTTGAAAACACGGGTTGCAAATGCATTGGTTTCCACAAAGGTCTGGTTTCTATATTTTCTTTTTCAAGCTTTAAACGTATATTTTCTCTAATATTGTATGAAGATGTTAATAAACATGACAACCACCTGTTTGAAAAAGATTCTTGAGGTTCGTCTAAAAAGGTAAATTCTTTTTTAGGAGACAAGGCATCAAAATAACGTTTGTAATTATTTCTTCTTGCGGCAACTCGGGTATCTAGCACTAACATTTGCCCTCTTCCAATACCTGCCAAGACATTAGACATTCTGTAGTTATATCCTATTTCTGAATGTTGGTAATGTGGTGCATTGTCTCTAGATTGTGTAGAAAAGAAAATAGCTTTTTCTTTATCTTCTTTTTGGTGTGATACTAGCGCACCTCCACCAGAAGTTGTAATGATTTTATTACCATTAAAAGAGAGAATAGAAATATCGGCAAAGGTGCCACATTTTACTCCTTTATATGTACTACCCAAAGCTTCGGCAGAATCTTCTAACACAGGAATTGCATATTTTTTTGCAACAGCATTAATTTCATCAACTTTATAAGGCATGCCATAAAGATGAACTGCAATAATTGCTTTTGGTTTTTTTCCTTTTGATATTCTGTCTCTAATTGCTTCTTCTAAAAGTGTGGGACACATATTCCATGTATCTTTTTCACTATCAACAAAAACAGGAATGGCACTTAAATAAAGTATCGGATTTGCAGATGCTGAAAACGTAAAAGATTGACAAATTACTTCATCGCCACTTTCAACTCCGAGTAATTGTAATCCTAAATGAATTGCTGCTGTACCCGAACTTAAAGCAGCAACGTGAACTTCTGCATCGAGATAACTCTGAATATCGCTTTCAAAACCGTTTACATTTGGTCCTAGTGGAGCAATCCAATTAGTATCAAAAGCTTCACTTACAAAATCTCTTTCTTTTCCTCCCATATGGGGAGATGATAGCCAAATTTTTTTATCCATAAATTATGTTTGATTAGTACCGCTGTCAAATATAGCAATTTTATATAAATGAGTTTATTTACCACAAACCAGACCTATATTAAACAAACTGACAATCAATTAATTGCAACAATTGACATATTACGGCTTTAAATTAATTACAAASGGTATAATTAAGCATATGAAACACGTGTTTCAATTAATGAATGGTAGTTTTTTTGTTATTTATTTGGTTGATTGAATTTTATTTCTAATATTTGCCTCAATATTAACCCTATAACCCACAAATACTTAACCCCACAAACCCCACCAAATGAAACCCCTATATTTCTTATTAATCAGCATATTGCTTTTTACTAACATTTCTTGTACACCAGAAGAAGAATTGTATTTAGACAATACTACACCAGACATTTCGGAAAATGATCCACGTGTAGAACAGAATTGTGAAATTGATTTCTCTAACTTATCTGCAAATGAAACATTAAATATTTCATGTGATTTTGATTTAATCGGTCAAACCATTGTTTTAGCAGAAAATACTACACTAAAATTTGACGGTGGTCGTATTTTTAACGGAACCCTAGTTTTTAACGGAGGACTCATTGATGGCGAATTACTAAATCTCGATTTACAAATTAGTGGATCTGCAAAACTAGTTGACACCCATTTTATTTTTGAAAAAGATAAATGGAACATTGTAGAAGGAGAAACAAACTACGAAACAGCACTTACCAACAGAAAAAATATTAATAGTGCTATCACGTTAGTTAAATCCTTAAGAGGCTACACTTTTGAGATTGACAATATTGATGTGTTTGTTGAAGTTGGAGCTTATCATKWTSKWAATWATMMWCAWWGAGAAGCAATACAGATACCAAGTAATTTTTATTTTAAAATGGGAAGTAATTGTACTTTAAGAGTTCAACCCAATGGTAATATTTCTTACGCAATACTGTCATCTAGAGGCGTAAACAATGTTAAAATATCTGGAGGACATTTAATAGGCGACAAATATGAACACACTTACACAACAGGTACTGAACAAGACACTCACGAATTTGGAACTGGTATTTATTTTGTAGGGGTGACCAATTCAGAAATTGATGGAGTGACGATTGACGACATGACTGGTGATAGTTTTGGAGTACACTCTACAAGAAACAGAAACCCAGATGGCAGTGAAGTACCTGGGCAGTTTTACTCTAAAAATATTTTAATTAAAAATTGTATCATGCGAGGTGCACGACGAAACAATTTAAGTTTTATTGATATTGATGGTTTAGTCTTGGAAAATTCAATTATAGCAAATGCTGGTGAAGGTGGAGCTATTGATAATTATGGTGACGTATATGATTGGAGAGGAGTACTCCCAAGATGTAATATAGATTTAGAAGCAACGAGATCATTTGATGCCAATGGAAATATTAGGCTTTCACAAATTGTACAAAATATTGTAATTAGAAATAATGACTTTTCTGGAGCTTGGATTTCAGATATAAATTTTTACACCTGTAACAATGTAGAAGTTTATGACAATACTTTTACCTCTGGCTTAAGTAATCTTCATGCTCAAGATATCTTTATACATAATAATGTTTTTACTCATGACACTAATTTAGGTGCTTTGCCAATTGCAATATTTATGAAAGAATTTGTACGAGAAGGTACTGGAGTTGAAGAGAATTTAAATTATCAAATTTATGACAATACAATAACGGGATTCAATACCGGAATTACAGTAGGCGGAAATAATCACAATGTTTACAACAATACAATTACAGATTTCATAAATAACGGTATTTCACTTAGAAATGGAAATAACAATCATTTTTCTAACAATATAATATCAAGTAATATTTCTGCTTCTAAAGGTTATTACAGTTTCCCTACAGGAATAACCCTTACCAATACAACTATTACAAATGAAACTGTTAATGTTGATAGCTATGGTTTACTATTTAAAAACTTAGAATCGAACTCAGGAGACCCAGTCGTAATTGATAACTGTAGTTTCTCATCAGGTTTTAGAAATGTTGACATCAGAAATTCTAACTCAATTACTGTACAAAACTCTGAGACTGGAACAATTTATCAAACAAATAATACTAATGTTGTTTTAACAAACAATAACTAATTTTATAAATTAAAAAGTGCTCAAAGGGTCTAATGAATTTTTTTTATTAGACCCTTTAATTTTATCAATATTTTTTTCAACAACAACTGTTTATAACTATTTGATTTTTAATTTATTGTATTGAGTAATTAATTTATTTTTGCCAATTCAACCTTCCCCTTGACAAGTACTATCGTACTATCAAAGTTGTGATTTAACTTTTAAATTTTAAAAAATGAAAAAAGCACATGTATTTAATGTGTTGTTCGTTTTATTTTTAAGTTTTTCATGCACGAATGATGATGAAGACTTATTATTAAACAATGACACCAACTTAACAGATCCAAGAAGTGAAATTCCTTGTCAAATAGATTTTCAATCTTTAAGCCCAAATCAAACAGTTTTAATTAATTGTAAATTTGACCTTAAAGGGCAAACTATAGTTTTACCACAAAATACAACCCTTAATTTTGATGGTGGAAGTATTTTTAATGGTACACTTAATTTTAATGGTGGATTAATTGATGGCAAACTTCTAAATATAGATCTTCAAATTAATGGCTCTGTAAAATTAATTAATACTCATTTTACATTCGAAAAAGAAAAGTGGAACATAATAGAAGGTGATATCGCTACTGACATTGCACTCACAAACAGGCTCAATCTTAATTCTGCCATATCTCTTGTCAAGTCTTTAAGAGGGRCTGTTTTTGAAATCAATAATATTGATGCTTATTTTGAAGTTGGCGCTTATCATTTTGGAAATTACACTTTTAGAGAGGCTATACAAATCCCTAGTAATTTTCATTTTAAAATGGGTAACAACTGTACACTAAGAGTATTTCCAAACGATCAAATTGCTTATGGTTTATTATCATCTAGAAGCGCAAATAATGTTAAAATTTCAGGAGGTCACCTAATTGGAGATAAATATGAACATACTTACACTACAGGTACAGAGCAAGATACACACGAATTTGGTACAGGTATTTATTTTGTAGGAGTTACAAATTCTGAAATTGATGGTGTAACCATTGATGATATGACTGGAGACAGCTTTATGGTACATTCAACCAAAGCAAGAAATCCTGATGGTACACCACAAGCAGGATATGATTACTCTTCAAATATCTTAATTAAAAATTGTATCATGAGAGGTGCCAGACGTGATAATCTTAGTCTTATAGATATTGATGGATTAATATTAGAAAACTCTATAATTGCTAATGCTGGTGAAGGGGGTCATATAGAAAATTACGGAGATACTTACGATTGGAGGGGTGTTTTACCTAGGTGTAATATTGCTCTAGAAGCAGCTAGAAGTATTGATGAAAGTGGAAATTTAATTGAAAATCAAAAAATAGRAAATATTATCATTAGAAATAATATATTTACTGGTGCTTGGATTTCTGACATAAATCTACATACTTGTAGTGAAATTGAAATATATGGAAACACTTTTACCTCTGGTATCAGTAACCTTTTTACCCAAAATATTTATATTTATAATAATGTTTTAACTCACGACCCAAACTTACCTGCATTAAATATAGGAATATATATGAAAGAATATATTCGTGAAAGTACTGGAGAGGAAGAAAATTTTAATTTTCAAATTTACAACAATACCGTTACTGGATTTGATACAGGAATAGCTATTGGAGGTAATAATCATGATATATATAATAATACTATCATTGATTGTGTTAAAAATGGAATCTCTTTAAGAACAGGTAATAATAAYTCTTTTTACAACAATGTAATCACAAGCAGTATTCCTAATTCTAATGGTTACAATAGTTTTCCTGTTGGAATTTCTTTAACTAATACAACTATTAGTAATGAAACCGTTTTAGTAGACAAATACGGGGTGCTCTTTCGAAATTTAAGTTCTAATCCTGATGCTCGTCTAATTATTAATAAWTGTAGCTTTAGTGGAGGTTTTAGAAATGTTGATATAAGAAACTCTAACGCAATTACAGTAAAGAACTCAGTTGCAGGAACAATTTATCAATCAAATAACACAAATATTATTCTAGAAAATAATGATTGATTTTTATAAATTTCAGGCAGTGTATATTTAGAATTAAAATAAATTACATCTCTGTAATTTTCAACCTCTCTATCTATTAATTAAATACTTCTGTTTATTTGTTTTTTTACACCATCTATTAATTTAAGAGGTAATTGTCTTTATATCAGCAATATTAATCAACTTTTATTGCTAAAAANGAACTATATTTGTAATCTAAGTCCCGAAACAACATACCCCTATATCACAATGAATTGCTATTTGTATTGTGTCAATAAATCATAATTATGAAAATTAAAAAACTACTATTCGTAGGTATATTATTACTTTCTATTGGAGTAAATGCCCAAGCACCAAGCCCTATTACCGATTTATTAGCCAGTAATACTGCAGAAACTACAACAGATTTAACATGGACAACTCCTGCAGGAACAGTTACTGAATATAAAATTTTTCAAGACCTTGTAGAAATCAATACAACAACTGACACCTTTTTTAATATTTCTGGCTTAACTATCAACACTTCTTATAACTTTACGGTTTATGCCTTTAACCTTACTGAAGGTTCAACTGTTAGTAATACTCAAACAGTATTAACTTTAGATGTAACTCCACCATCTAACGTTACAAATCTAGCAACTTCAAATACTACCGAAACTTCAACTGACTTATCTTGGGATGGAGCTTCTGATAATATTGCAGTTACCGGATATGAAGTTTATCAAAATACAAATGCTGGGGGTGATGTACTTGTTGCTTCTCCTGCAACAAATAACACTACAATTGGTAGTTTGGTTATTGGAGACTCTAATGACTTTATCGTTTATGCTAAAGATGCTGCGGGTAATTCTTCTGTGCTTCCTAGTAATACCGTAAATATTGTAACTGTTGATATAACACCTCCAGTTACAATTGCTGATTTAGCAGCAAGTAATATTACAGAAACTACAGCCGATTTAACTTGGTCAACAACTGATAATGTTGGAGTGACAGATTATGAAGTGTTTAAAGATGTTACAGGTGTTGGTAGTCCTGCAAGTATCGGTTTAACAGGCGGCACTACCACAATGAACGTTTCAGGATTAATTTTAGGAACATCATACGACTTTACGGTTTACGCACAAGATGCCGCTGGTAATATTTCTTTAGTAAGTAATACTGCTGTTGCTTTAACGGTTGATGTAACTCCACCATCTAATATTACCAATCTAGCCACTTCAAATACAACAGTTATACAAACCGATTTATCTTGGGATGTCGCAACCGATAATGTTGCTGTCACCGGATATGAGGTTTATCAAAATACAAATGCCGGGGGTGATGTACTTGTTGCTTCTCCTGCAACAAATAGTGCTACAATTGGTAATTTAGTTATTGGAGACTCTAATGACTTTACAGTTTATGCTAAAGATGCTGCAGGCAATTCATCCGCTACTCCTAGCAATGTTATAAATGTTATAACTACTGATACAACTCCTCCTTCTAACGTCACTAACCTTTCAGCTTCTAATACGACCGAAACATCAACAGATTTAGCATGGGATACCGCTACAGATAATGATGCTGTGACTGGATACGAAGTTTATCAAAATGTAAATGCTGGGGGTGATGTACTTGTTGCTTCTCCTGCAACAAATAGTGTAACCATAAGTAATTTAGTTATTGGAGACTCTAATGACTTTATAATTTATGCTAAAGATGCTGCGGGCAACTCATCAGCAGCTGCGAGTAATGTTGTGAATGTTGTAACTATTGATACAACTCCTCCATCTAATATTACCAATCTAGCCACTTCAAATACAACAGTTAYACAAACYGATTTATCTTGGGATGTCGCAACCGATAATGTTGCTGTCACCGGATATGAGGTTTATCAAAATACAAATGCCGGGGGTGATGTACTTGTTGCTTCTCCTGTAACAAATAGTACTACAATTGGTAATTTAGTTATTGGAAACTCTAATAACTTTACAGTTTACGCTAAAGATGCTGCGGGCAACTCATCAGCAGCTGCGAGCAATGTTGTAAATGTTATAACTGCTGATACCACTCCACCAGTAACAATTGCAGATTTAGCGACAAATAATATTACAGAAACTACCCTTGACTTAACTTGGTCTACAACAGATAATATTGGAGTAACCGATTATGAAGTGTTTCAAGATGTTACGGGTGTTGGAACTCCAGTAAGTTTAGGGATGACTGGAGGTGCCGCCTCAATGAATATTTCAGGATTAATTTTAGGAACATCGTACGACTTTACGGTTTACGCACAAGATGCTGCGGGTAATGTTTCTTTAGTTAGCAATACCGCTACTGTTTTAACAGTTGATGTTACTGTGCCAAATACCGTTAGCGATTTAACATCATCAAACATAACAGATGTTACTGCTAGTTTATCTTGGACACCHGTTACAGACAATGTTGGCGTAGTAAATTATGAGATTTTTCAAGATGATGTAAGTATTGGTTTTTCTGGTGGGTTCTCTTCTTTTGACGTAGAAGAATTAGTTGAGCTAACTATTTATAGATTTAAAGTTACTGCCATTGATGCAGCAGGAAACGCTTCGCCTTTAAGTAATGTTGAGATTGTTGAAACACCTAAAGAATCTGGAGCTATACCTTATACTAATTTAAATTCTAATTTAATCTCCGTAGATTGGAAAGCAAAAGATTTAACGATAGTTGGCAATGTAGGCATTGGATCTCCTCCCAACCCAAACTATAAATTAGCTGTTAATGGTAATGTGATTGCCGAAGAAGTTAGAGTCGCACTAAAAGCCAATTGGCCAGATTATGTTTTTGAAAAGGAGTATGATTTATCTCCTTTAAATGAAGTGGAAGAATTTATTAACACCTACGGACATTTAGAAAATATTCCTGATGCGCTAACTGCAGAATCCGACGGAATCAGTTTAGGTGAAATGAATGGGTTACTGCTAAGAAAAATTGAAGAACTTACACTTTATACAATTCAGCAAGAGAAAAAAATAAATGTTCTTAGCAAAGAAAATGAACAACTTGAGTCATTAAACAAACGTCTTCTAGAAGTTGAAAAATTAATAGAACAACTTAAAAAATAAGAATGATGAAAAAGACTATTTTCATATTCTTTCTTTTAATTTTTATATTGGTTGATTCTTTCTCACAGTCAATCAGAAAAAATTTTAAAGAGCTTACTACTTCAGAGAAATCTGAATTACAAAATGCTTTATATGCCTTAAGAGATCTTGACGGTGATGGAGAAGCAGATGCTACTCCAAATGATGATGATCTTATATATGACCTCGCCAATTTTCATAGTATCTATTTTGATATTGATAGAACTGACGATTCAAACTTAGACATACATTTCAATCTTCCTACTCAATTAAACATCAACATATTTGTTGCTTGGCACCGTTATCAAATGTATGAATATGAACATGCGCTACAAAATGTAAATCCAAAACTGAGTATTCCGTATTGGAATTCATCTATTGATACAATTACTGCAACTGTTCAAAACACACTATTTGCACCAGATTTATTAGGACCTTTTGATGCGGACTGGGGTTTAAACAGAAACTTACAAACAAATGCTAGTTTATTGCCCACTCCTACTGGATTGTCAGCTATTGAAAGCATAACGGATTTTGCAAATGGTATTACTAACGACGGTGGCTATACAAATCAAATTGAGAGAGGGCTTCCTCATTCTGGGGCACACAGGTGGGTTAGAGGCTTTATGCAAAGTACAGGTTCACCTGGGGATCCTGTTTTTTACTTTCATCATTCTTGGATAGACAAACTTTGGGATGATTGGGAAACTGCAAACCCAGGAGCATCATGGTTTGCTGTATCCTCAATGATTAGATATGACGGAACTTATTCTTTTAACGGAAATACATTGCCTTCAATCAATCCAAATGATTTAGTAAATAGTAATGACTTAGGCATTTTTTATGCCGAAAATCAATTGGCTGAAATGGATAATTATTCGGTTACGAACAATTTTAATGCTACCGAAACTTTTTACTATCAATACACTATTGAAGCTGGTGATAATTTTATTGTCCCTAATAGTAAAGTCTGTGAAATAGAGTCTGTTAATATGGTTGTCTTAAAACCTGGTTTTACCGCAGAAAATGGCGCTACCTTTTTAGCAAAAATTGATACAGATAATGATATAAATACGGCAGCAAGAAATGCTGTTGCACAAAACAGGTACAATCCTATTATTATAGACAATGTAAGATATGGCGTTTATGAACCTGAATATATGGAAAAAGGACCTAAACAAGAACCTGTAGAAATAAAAACTCAGATGTTCCCAAACCCTTTTAAAAACAGACTTACTTTAACTTTTAATGAAGAAGTAGAAAACTTTAAAGTAGAAATTTATGATGTAACAGGTAAACAAGTTTTTAGTAAAAGCTATTCTAAAACAGCCAAAGTACTGCTAAATGATTTAGAATTTTTAAGTGTTGGCAACTATATCTTAAAAGTATTTTCTGACGAAAGCATTATCTTGCAATCAAAAATTCTTAAAATCTAATTCTTATAATAACGATTAATCACTTTTTTTCTTTTACCAGATTTTAATAAGGGGATTGATTCTACCATTTCAATTTCAATAGTTGCATCGTCACCCAAATAATTTTTATACTCTTTAATCAACGCTTCTTGATCTACAAAATCTGGAGTCGCACTAATTTTAAAGACATACTTTTTCTTTTCTTCTTGTATAAGCTGATATTCTTTAATCCCTTTAATCAAACATATTTTATGTACAATATGCGAGGTAATTAAATCTCCCTTGGTATCATAAATCATATCCATTTTACGTCCTTCTACTTTCGACAATACCGGGGCTTTATTTTCTCCATCTAAAATCATCACACCCAAATCTCCTGTATCATAACGAATCATTGGCACCGCATAATTAAACAAATCGGTTATTACAATCCTACCCAATTCGCCATTTGATACAGGCTCATCATCATCAATATTTAAAATTTCGATATAATAGCTTCCCCAGTTAATATCATAATTTAAACTCCCAACACTTTGTTGTGCTAAAATTCCAGTTTCAGAAGCAGAGTATCTCGAAACTACATCACAACAAAAATACTTTTTCATCGATGTTCTTGCATAATCACTCAATCCTTCAGAAATTGCAATAATCGAACTCACATTACAAAAAACAGGTGCTGAATTTATCTTATCTAAATAATGACAAATAGCGTCGTACGAAGATGCATACGCCAAAAAACCTTTATTAGAATTATCTTCTGTTATCTTTTTTAATAAACCTTCAATGTCTTGATCTGTTAATTGCGATACATCATGACATACAATATTTTGTATCCAATAAGAGAGTCTGCTTTTTTTGTGTTGTTCGTCCCAAAGACGAATATAAAAAAGTTTTTTACCCAATTTAAATCCCGATCTTTCAGCAAAATAAATGGTGTCTACTGAGTTTCGAATCCTCTTATTATTGTTTAAATATGTTGTGAAAGGTGTACCTGTTGACCCACTTGTAGCAACCTTGTATTTTTTTTTATCTTTAAATAGGGTTGATTCAAAATCAACAAAATTATCTCTGATAGTATTTTTATTCACTACCGGAAAACTGCCTAATTTTGGCTGTAAGTCTAAGTTTTTATAATATAACGTAGTGTCTATTGCATGCTGTAAAATAGCATTAAGATATGATTCTCTTTTGATTTTTGATGTTTCACTATCATAATTTTCGTTGATACTTTTTACATCTTTATAACTTTTTCTAAAGCTTCCCCCTCGCAAAAAATCTAAAAACCAAAATGCCAAATATCTTAAATACTCAATCATAATGTATAATTAATTTATAGGGATGGTTAATTGATGTCCTTCAGAAAAATGCTCTTCATCCTTTTTTCGCTTTCTTATATTCTCAGCAGGTACTCCAAAAACAACAGATAAACTCGGAATATTTTTTAAAACTAATGACCCCGCTCCAACAAATGTGTGTGCTCCTATTTTAATATTTTCAATCACACTTGTGCAAAATGATATTTTTGAAAAAGTTCCTAATTTTAAATTCCCTCCAGTAATAACTCCAAAAGACAAACTAGAATAATCTTCCATTATTCCCTCGTGTCCCAAAGACGATTGCATTTTTAACAAACAGAAATCACCAATAACCGAATCGCTATTTACAACAACACCAGCCATCAAAATACTACCTCTACCAATGATTACATTTTTACCGATAATTGCTGTAGGATGAATGCTGGTAATAAAATTAAAATCACCACAAATAGCTAGTACCTTATCATAAACTTCTTTGCGCATCCAATTATTATCAATGGCTAAAACACCACCATAAATATTATTTTCTTTTATAATTCCCGGAATATCCGCTTTTGTTCCAACTACGTTATGGTCTAAATATTCCTTGCCTACATTGAAACAATCAATGATACCAAAAATTTCAAACTCCCCCTCATCATCAATGATGTCTATAACAACTTTGGTGAAATTAGAATCGCCGATAACCAATATTTTTTTCATAGTCAATTTGTATCGCTATTCTTTAACTTTTCTTTTTGCTTTATTTCCTGCTAGATACCCCTCTCCTATTTCTCTTGTTCTAACTTCTTTTGCAGGCACACCAAAAGCAATTTTAAAATCTCCCACATTTCTAATAACCAAAGCCCCTGCACCAATAACAGCGTGCTTACCGATAGTAATATTCTCAATCACTTTTGCTCCTAATGAAATTGCTGTACACTCACCAATACTAACATTACCCCCAACATTTGTACCCGGACCAAGACTAGAAAATTCACGCATTCTACATTCATGATCTAAAGTTGACTTGGTATTTAAAATACAAAAATCATCAATTTTAGATTGGGTATTCACAATTACCCCTGGCATAATTACAACACCTTTTCCTATTTTAACTTTCGCGCCAATAACCGCGTGTGGATGAATTGCATTGATATATCTAAAATTTGGCTGGATTTTTTTAATCTTAAAAAACAATTCTTTTCTAATATAATTATCACCAATTGCTAGAATACCTCCAAATAAATCTTCCTCTTCAATTAGCTGTGGCAGTATCTTTTCTGTTCCTAAAATAGCATACCCAAAAGTCTTTCCTCCTTTTTCTTTATAAGAATCTATAAGACCTAAAACCTCATACTTATCTTCTCTCTCAATAATATCAATAATCACTTTGGCATGACCAGAAGCACCAATAACAACAATTTTTTTCTTCATAGTTAGTTCACATTTGATCCTTTAAAAGCTTCCATATTCAAATTATCCTGACTATTAACTCCTTCGCTAATAATCACTTTTTTAATTGTTAATAGTATGATTTTTACATCATTTACAAATGAAAGATGATCTACATACCACACATCAAGCTCAAATTTCTTTTCCCAAGAAATAGCATTTCTACCATTTACTTGCGCCCACCCTGTAACACCCGGTTTTACTTCGTGTCTTCTTTTTTGAGTTTTAGAATACAATGGCAAATACTCTATCAACAAAGGCCTGGGGCCAATTAAACTCATATCGCCAATTAAGACATTAAATAATTGTGGAATCTCATCCAACGAAACTTTTCTTAAAAAGGTTCCTACTTTGGTCACTCTTTTTTCAAAACTCAACAATTCTCCATTTGCATCTTTTTTATCATTCATGGTCTTAAATTTTATAATCTTAAAGATTTTTCCATTCTTACCAGGTCTCGATTGAAAGAAAAATGGTTTGCCATTATTTGCAAATAGAAGTAAAATTAATACCACAAAAAAAAGTGGTGATGAAAGGAGTAATCCAAAAAAAGCCGCTAGAATGTCTAACCCTCTTTTTCCAAAATTTTTATACATCATTTACTATTTTCTTATAAGCCTGTAAAGCTTTATCCCACAACTGTTTTTGCTCATATTTATCAATAACATATTGCCTAGACACACTAGACATTTGCTTTATTAATTGGGGATTTAACACGAATTCTTCCATAGCATTTTTTAATTCTTTGGTAGATTTTGAGGGAATCAATCTACCGTTATATCCGTTTTCAATAATTTCATTACACCCTGTTATATTTGATGAAATTGCGGGCACATTCATAGCCGCAGCTTCCATTAACGAAAGTCCAAAACCTTCTCTATAACTTGGAAATGTAAATATATCCATAATTTTTAAAAAAGGGCGAATATCTTTTTGCCATCCTCCAAAAATTATATGTTCATGGGTTTCTATTAAATTTTTAGTAGCATCCGTTACAGGATCCGATTTTTCATAATCGCCTACTAAAAGCAAGCGTATATTCGGATATTTTTTATTTACCTCAACAAAAGCTGCAATCAATTCATTCACTCCTTTGTCTTTAACCAAACGCCCCACAAATCCAAAAACAAGATGCGAATCATCAAATTTATATTGGGTTTTTAAATAGTCTGCGTCAATTGCATCCGGAGAAAAAAGATTAGTGTCGATTCCGTTTACACTTCCGTTCCAAATAACTTTCACATCACCTTTATAAATATTTTCTTCTTTCAATAAATTCTTCACTCCAAAACTAACGGTCATCACATCCGTCGCAAATCTGCAAGAAATTCGCTCCATGGTTTTAAGCAATACTTTTTTTAATCCTGATGCACCTTGATACCGCAATCCGTGAATGCAATAAATTCTGTGCGGCACACCTGCAATCCAACCAGCAATCATACTCAAATTTCCTGCTTTTGGAGTGTTGCCATGAATCACTTCAGGTTGTAGTTTTTTAAAAAGTTGCACTAATTTAAAAAGACTTTTTACATCATTAATCAAAGAAATTTCACGAAACATTTTAATGGAATGCCCTTGAATTTCTTCTCTTTCACAAAACCGAGATAGCTGCTCATTTGGGCTAGAAACCGCCTCAATATCAAAAGCAGTTTTTAAGATTCCCACCTGCCCCCTGAAAAAAAACAAGGACATCGGTACAGTAGTTATTATTAAGAATTTCTTTTTCATTCAATTTTTATTTCACCCCAAAAAACAATCTGTGATAAATATAAGTAGTAATTGTTGGATGATAATATAATTTGCTCTCTAAATTATTTTTGATGATTTTAATATCGGCATTTTTCACTTGTTGCATTGCATCTTCAATACAAAGTAATCCTGCTTGCAATTGTAAAATAGGATAGGTGCAAAAATTATCTCGATCTGTAATTTCAATAGTTCTTTGAGAAATCACCCCACCAGTATCGATACCCGCATCAATTAAATGCGCTGTAACTCCGCAATGTTCTTTATCCTGTTTTACCAAAGCCCAATATCCACCATGAACTCCTCGGTATTTTGGGGTAATACCAACATGGATATTTACCATCGGTAAGTGTACTCCGTTGATAATTTTCTTTTTGATTATACGCGTACCATTGACAATAATAATATCGGCGTTGCACTTTTTAACGTAGTCAATTACCTCATCATCATTAATGGTTGTTGGAGTTAATTTATTTTTAAAACTCGCAACTGATTCGGTTTTTATAGTTGCCCATAATTCGGCTTGTCTCTTTTTTGAAAACTTCATTAGCAACGGAACAATTCCTTTTTGAAACAATGCCTGTAAAAAAACAGTAACATATCCCAACTTTTTGATGCGACGTTTTACCATTAGTTTTCGAGAACTTGGTCCGTCAATTACAACTCCAACCAATTCGTGATGCTCTTTTAGGTAGGCAAAAACTGCATCGCTACTATCTCCGCGTCCGCTGAATAAAACTACTCTCATTTATTTAAAATATCTAAGGTGAGTTCTGTCATCGTTTTACTTTCAAAATTGTGTGACTCTTTTAAATGTGTAAAAGCTTTAAAAATTTGTTCTAAGTTTTTAAAATTCTCATCCATGTTTGCTCCAAAATTATGAGGATGCCACCAAAGGTGAAATAGCTCATTATTTTTCGCAGCATGTTTCATAGATTTTGTGATTCGGGTTACTTTTAAAGGTTCTAAAAACGATAATTTTGAATGATAAGGTCTTAAAAATCTACTCGAAGGTAAGTTTACAATAGCAGCATCAGCATTCAATTTTTCTACATTATAGGTATTGTGACCAGTTAAATTAAAATAGCCATCCATCAACCTACCCAAGCGAATGAGCGGCACCAATTTCTTTTTTAAGGGAGATGATTTTGTATTGTATATCGCACTTTTTTCTGTCCCTCGGTAGGATTTGATTCCGTTATCATAACACACTTTTAGATAATCGTCATTCACCTGATTTTTTGGGAACACAATACTTTCTACATTAATATCCATCGGTTTTACAATTTCTTTTGCAGCGATTATATCGGCTTTAAATTGCGCTAAAGTTTGTCCTGATGCCAAACAATTATAGTGACTATAGGTATGAGTTCCTATTTCGTGCAATCCGTTTTGTTTGATTTTTTGTAGGGTAGATTTTGCGAAATGCAACCTGTCATTTTGTTCATCAACACCAACGTTAGACATCAATTTAAAAGGATTTAATTTCTGATTATCATAACTCGGAATCTCTATTGGATTGTATTTTTCTAAAGTTGATTTACTACCAGCAAACAACATTCCTACCGTAGCAAATGTAATCTTGACTTGATACTTATCGCACAAAGAAAGTAAGCGATCAATAACCAAATTTACGTTTTTTAAATTTTCTCCATAAGTATCTAATGACAACGCGTCAAAGACACCCCAATGGATTTCATAATCTAACGAAATAACAAACGACCCTCTTTTTTTCATGGCTTATTGAAACAGAATTACATAGTTTAATATAAAAAACGAAATTAACACAACGGTAGAGATATACAACCTTCTTCTAGGAAATGATTCGTTTATAATATTGTAAAATAGCRATGGGATAATCACCCAACTATACAAACCAAATCTATCAGAAAATGGAATGTAGAAATTAAAAAAGAAGATTGCCGAGGTTAAGATATAAATTTTTAATAAAAATATTCCTTTGAAGTTAGTGCTTYTAATAAACATGAAAAAGAGTACCAAAAACATTGTGTTATAGCCAACAAAATCTGGTCTAAATCCAATTTTATATGTTGTTTCTCCTGTAAAATTTAAGCTAGATAAATCTTCATTACCTAAGCTTGCTAAAAAGCTTAATGAATGAAATCCAAATCCTGCTGCAGACAACCCTATTGCTAAAACATAAAAAATTAAATAATATTTTATAGGGATTTCTTTAAATTTCCAAAYAAGCATTACCAAAACAAATGGAATTATTGTTGTTCTATGAAATAGGTATCCTATTAGNAAAAAAAAGCAAACATTTTTTTAAATCTCCATCAACCGCATAATGAATAGCTAATAATATAAATCCTATGGCTAATCCGTTTCTAACAATGTTTAATTCTAAGTTTAAAAAAGAAAATGAACATACAAGAAATAAAAATAGGATTAAACTACTTCCTTCTTTGCCATTATTAGTAAATTTTCTAATAAATTTATAGAAGGTAATATTCATTACCAATGCAACACTAAAAATATATGCAGGATAAAAATTTAGCCAAACTGTAAGTGATAGTAAGACTTCAAACAAAAAATCTGTATTTAGCGTAGAAAAAATTTCGAAATAACTTACTTGAGTTGCTGGTATATAAAAAAAATTGAAGTAATTATTAGTATCAACACCTATGTTTCTTGCTCTTGTACCTGCAAAAATTATAAAAAAAATGATATAAAGGATGAGTATGTTTTTATCATTCCTAATTAAGCGTTCTTTTTGACCAGCCAATTGTTTTAAAATAAGTGTCGCTAAAATAATGAACAACGCTAGCACAATCTTATGCGTTAAAACATAATCCTCAATTTTTAAACTTTCCAAAAAAGAATATATTTCTGACATTAAATTCGGACTTTATTTAATTTTATCTAAAATAGATTGATAGCTTCTTTTATCTCTTTCTAATATTGTTACTGATCTCCTTTGTATTAATTTATCTGTGGCATTGAATAAGGAAAGTAAAAAGTATATTGATAATTTAATTATTTTTATCAAACTCATTTTAATCATATTTAGGTTTCCTATTTTTTTTCTATTTTTTTGAAATATCTTTAACGAATATTGTGTTGATTTAAAATACTTTATCAAAGAGGGAGTGCTAGCCTCTCTATAAAACAACAAAGGTCTTTCTAAGCGTACAAAGTTGCTTTGCTCAACTGTACGCATCCATAATTCATAATCTTGCGCCCTTTTCATACGCTCGTCATAAGGGTTATTTTTAAACCATTCAGACTTACCAGTAATAGTTGGGTGTACACACCAAGTTGTAGTCAATACTTGTTGCAAAGTGAAGTTTTTCATAAACGTCCCTTTTCTTATACCTGTAATATTATTTTTATTATCTATTGCAATCAATCCTGTACCTAATAAATCTACCTCATTATTTTCTATTAAATAGTTCACCTGAATTGCCAATCTTTCTGGATGCATCATGTCATCTGCGTCCATTCTTGCATAATATTTCCCTGACGCTAATTGCGATAATTGATTTAATCTTGCTGGGAGTCCTAAATTTTTACCATCACTCAACACTTTTATCCTTGTATCACCAATTTCAAATTCTTTAGCTATTTCTAGAGACTTGTCGTTACTGCCATCGTCAATCAAGAACAACTCCCAATGAATATATGTTTGATTTATTACAGAGTTTATAGCATTCGCTAAAAACATTTCGGAATTAAAAAACGGAATTCCTATAGACACTAATTTCTGATTGTTACTACCCATAAATCTGCTCGAGTTTTTTAATACTATTTTTGATATTAAAACCTTTTTCTGTAAGGATTTGAAATCTTAAATTTGCATCTACTTCTTCTTTCTGAGATAATTTTAATAATTTTTCTTTCCAAATTGATAGTGAATCATTTAAACCAATAAAATCTACTAAGCCTAGTTTTAAATCTACCTCATTTGAAATCGTATCCGAAATTAATGACGGTACTCCAATGGCTTGAGATTCTACTAATACAACTGGAAACCCTTCGTGTAACGAAGGCATTAACATACAATCAGACCCAGATAATAATTCTGGAACATCAGATCGCACTCCTAAAAAAGTCACCTCATTTTCTAAGCCTTCAGTTTTAACCTTTTTCTGCAAATGCCCCTTTAGTTCACCATCTCCAATAATAACAAAATGAAATTTAACTCCGAACTCTTTTAATTTTTTAAAAAACTGTATTGAAAAAACATGATTCTTAACTGTGCTCAATCTGCCTATTTGTGATACAATAATAGTGTCTTCATCAATTTTAAGAAAATTTCTTATATAATTTCTGTTTATTTTCCTGCTTTCTGAAAATACTTCAATATCGATTGCATTTGGCAATAATATAATTTTTGATTTTTCAACTTTAGGATATAAATAATTTCCTGCCGACACACCACAAGCTATGTGTTTTGTAGCAAACTTTTTGATAATACTAAAGCTAAAATATTTATATATTTTTCTTAAAATACTTTGATGATATTTTCCTTCAGTACCATGAGAGTGTGATATCCTATTTTTGATACCTGCTAAATATGCTAAATATAAATAAATAGAATTATTAATGTTCATATGTGAATGCACACTGTTATTTTCTTTCAAACTTTTGAGCAATAAATAATATTTATAATATCTTGATATTGTTTTAAACAAACTAKATTTAGTTGCCAAAACTCTATAAATATTACCTCCTTTATCAATTATTTCGTTATCATAATCACACTTATCCTTTGTAAAATAAACAAAATCAAATTGATAATTATTACAATCTAAATTTCGATACAGATTTATAATCATTGTTTCTGCACCCGCTCTATTCATTGCTCCTACGATGTGTATTATTCTTTTCATTTCAATTTATCTAATGACAAGTAATTGCCTAAACTAACATCGTATTTTTCATCATTGAACACTCCAAAACCTGCCTCAGGGTGGAAAGTAATTTCTCCAAAATAAATATCATCATCTAAGCTATAAAAATCAACTCTTGCAAAAGGAAAATTTTTACTTAATTTACCCGCTAATTCTAGCATTAAATCTATTTTTTTTGGCTTTACAACATCATCTCCTTTATTATAAATTAATTCAATAGGAAGTAAATTCCAGCTTGTATCATAGAAGTTTCTTAAATGATTTATTTGTCTATCAATATCAACTTGTATAAATTTTGCTTCTCCTTCAAAACAAAATATTTTATAATCATTTGGTATGTTTCCTTTGCTATCAAATAACAATTTTTCTACTAATATTTTTGGTTCAATATTTTTATATTGCCATTCTCTTCCTTGATGATAATAGTTTTGTTTTAGTAAATTAGAATATTTTAATCGCTCTTTTTTCCAATCGATATTGTTTTTATCTCTTACAATCGTATATGCACCACTATTATGATTACATTTAATAATTATAGGGTAGTCATTCGCAAAATTTTCAGGTTTCAAATCTTTTGCACTTATAAAAACATGCTCTAAAGGGATAAGATATTTTTCTCCAATCACTCCACTAACAAAATCTCTAACTGCTATTTTATCAGCACAAATAGTGTGAATTTCTTTTCTATCATTCAACTTTAACCATTGAATTTTTTCATTAAAGGTTTTCGGGTTCTCTAAATCTAACTCTTTGTGAAATTTTCTTAAAAAAAGTTTTTCTGCATACTTTTTATCAGAAGTCCACAAATATTTAAATTTCATATATGTTCTAAAAAAGAAACTTAAAATATATGAATTGTCTATTTCTTTTTTGTTTGGCAACATTGACATTTTTCTTTTTATTTATTTTTTTAATAGTCTATAGACTTCGTACAACCTTTTAAATGTAAAAACATATAAATCAGGATTTAATTTTATCAATTTTAAGGTTTGGATATCCTTCCTTTTTAAAAAAGGTTTTACCCCTAAGTTTTTAATGGTTCTCTTTACTGTCTCTGTTAATTTTAAATTTGATCTTGCACTGGTTCTCAAGGTACTAATAACTGAGGAAACAATTGATTGATAGCAAACTTTATAAAAAGACTCTGATACAGTATTTTCTTTCATATAAGTAACCAATCTATCAAAAATNAAAAAAGCGGCTCTCTAAATTTTTATTTTTAAAATTGTTGATGATACTCCCGTCTCGCATTAAATAATGATAATAAATTTTAGGAATCGTACAGCACGATTTTGCTAAATGCAACGCTCTTGGCGTAAATTCTAGATCTTCATACAAGATGCCCTCATAAAAAGTCAACTCATTTTTTAAGAGAAATTCTCGTTTGTAAATAAATTTCCAGATGTAGAATAATTCATTCAATTGGTTTACAAAAAAAGCTTCTCCTGAAATTGGATTTTCTAGCTGATTTGGAACAAAACTAGCAATCACTTTTTCATCAGCAACAACATCGTGCCCCATCCAAAAAATATCCGATTGTTGCTTTTTTATGGTATCAATAATATCCTCTAAACAATTATTTTCTAGCCAATCGTCAGAATCTACAAACCAAACATAATCGCCCTTAGCGTGCTTTAATCCTGTATTTCTCGCCCCACTCAAACCTTTATTCTCTTGAGAGATTATCGTCATATTTTCTATTGACGAAACTAAACGTTCACAAATTTCAAGGCTTTTATCTGGCGATCCGTCATTGACAATTATCAACTCATAATTACTTTTAGAAATATTTTGATTGCTGCAACTTAAAAGGCATTTCTCAATATATTCCTCAACATTATAAACGGGTATGACGATGGATAATATCATAATTGATTCAACACAATTTCYTTGATTTCATCGAACTTAGGTAACAAATTTTGCTTTTTATTAATGTAGGTTTCTGTGCTTAATTGATCGAGAACTCCTTGCACACTGCGTTTAGAATATTCAGGAACCAAATAGATATTGGTAGCAGTATTTATCCATGCAAATGACGATTGTACCTTGTGATTGTTATTTAATAAAACCATCACTGGTGTGTTTGTAATAAAGCAAAAAATCATTCCGTGGAGTCTATCAGTCACCACTAATTCTGCTTTTTTAAAGGTGTCCCAAATCGAAAATAATTCAGACACTCTAGTTTTCAATCCCATAAAATCGGTACCAATATGAGTGTCTCTAAAACTGATATTTTTATAGCTATACCTTACTAAGGACAACAATTCTGCATGCTGAGTATTGGTCAATTTCTTTTCTTTATCAGCACGTAAACAAATCACCGCATCCTTTCTTTCAAAAGTTGGTTGCTCTCTATTTAATGACATCACAATATCTGGCACCAACAAAGATTTAGTAGTAGGAAAATGCAATTGAAAATAGTCAAGTGTCTTTTGCTCGCGTGCCAAGAGTAATAAATGTTTGTGTTTTCCGTATACTGATTTGGCAGCATCCAAAGCATTGAGTCCAGATAAAGTCTCAGAAAAATCTACMGTTTGCGGAAAAGATATCATCTTATTATCAGGAAAATATTTAAAAACCAATTGACGGTAATTTTCTATCTGGATATATAAATCCCCCATATTACCGCCACCAACTGTGGTAACAATATCATCTTTGGTGATGATTCTTTTCACATATTCTAAACCTGCTAATGTTTGGCTTATCGGAATTTCAGTAGTTGTGTAATCACTAAAAGTAGCACTCAAAAATTTGTGTTGCGCGTAGGTAATTGCCACATCACCTAGGTTTCCATAATCTGCAGCTAAGAAAATAAATATTCTTTTTTTTGAGGATGGAATTTTAAAATTGAAGTAAGAATTCGATTTGAACTTTAATCGAAAAAGAATAATTTTTATTTTTATTTTATGGGATATGAGAGCTTTTATTTTTCTTAGCATAGCAATTAGTTTCTTACAATTTTACTTTTAATTTTTTCTAGTGTAGTTTRCACTAATATTTTTTCATTGCTGGTCAATATAAACCAAAACAAGACTCCATACAAACCACTATAAATAAGCCCCCTAACAATTAAATATTTTACTGATAAGTGTGGCAAAAACTGCGAGAAATAATTGGTTGTTAAAATCAATACTAAAGACATTATAAACAGCGGTGCTAATTCTTTATAATATCTAAACATTTGCAATCCAATTTTAGAATGATAATACCAGGTCATGATAACTCTCTCTAAAAGCATAAAAATCACCGTGCCAATTATCATCCCCAAACCTTTGCTTTCTTGCGCTAAATAAGCTCCTAAGACTGCACCACACAAAGTCAAAAACAATAATAATAATCCTCTAAATTTTAATTTATTTTTAGCTTCTAAAATATTATTTCCAAACCCTTGACTTAGAATCAATGTCAACCCTAGCATAATGATAACTGCGTATAAATAGGCATCACTATAATCAGGGCCTGCCCAAAAATACACAAAATCACTTCCTACCAAAATAAAACCACCAAGTACATAAAGTAACACCAATAGTATTATACGCGATATTTTAATAAACATATTTGTAAGCTCTGAATCAGAAACTTTTGAGGATACCATTTTCATCGCCTTTGGGAGAAAAACAGATTCAATGGCTGATGAAAAAGCTCCATAATAATTTCCTAAAGTGATACCCACAGCATATATCGCAACAACGGTTGTTCCGAAAGTAAGTCCAAGAATTAATTGCCCAAATTGCCATCTAAATTGATGGACTAAGGCAAATACAAAAATCCAAATAGAGTAGCCAAAAATCAATCTTAATAAGGTTTTATCAAATTGATGCAAGTGAATTTTTACATGAAGTTTTTTGAATACTATAAACGCATTCACTCCAATAATCAACAAGTTCATACTGGTATCAATAATTACAATTCCTACTGAATCACCACCATAAAGTAACAGTGCCACAACTAATAAACTGCGAGAAACATAGCGAACAATATTTGCAGTACGCGGTAAAATAAACTCTTCATACCCGCTACAAATTCCTGTAAAAGCACCACCGGGTAATGAAATTGCCAAATTAAAAATGAGAATCAAAAACATTGTTTTTGCTTTACTCAACTCATTAATAGTAAGCGTATTGGCGTACAAAGTGTCCAAATTAAAATACACCGCTAACCCACCAAGAACCACTAATAAAGAAATTAAACCATACATGATAAATCCATGCGCTAAGAAATTTTCTTCTCCTGTTTTATCTTTTTCCGCTCTATATTTTGCTACAAACCGAACAATGGTTTTGTTCAATCCAAAATCTAAAACGGTCATATAACCAACCAAAGCACCAATCATAGTCCACAATCCATATTCCGATTGTCCTAATGAACGAATGATAAAAGGTGTTARAACGAGCCCTATGACATTTGTTAAAAAAATGATTACATAGGAAAGTGCAACACCTCCTTTTAGTTGATTTGTAGCCATGTTAGTTTTTATCTTTTACCAATCTGAAAATACTCAAAACCTTGTTTTACAAGTCTTGATTCATCATATTGATTTCTTCCATCAAAAATTATTGGGGTATTTAATTGTGATTTTAATTCGTCAAAATCTGGAGAACGGAATTCTTTCCATTCTGTTAAAAGTATCATTGCATSAGATCCTTTGATGGTTTCATATTTTGATTGACAATAGGAGATTCCGTCAACATCTTTTAAATAAAAATATTTCGCTTCATCCATCGCTTTTGGGTCAGAAGCTTTCACTTTTGCTCCACGTTTTACCAATTCTTTTACAACGTAAATTGCAGGAGCT
>NVSL01000100.1 GCA_002401215.1 Flavobacteriaceae bacterium
ACGGATAAGCCTATTTTTTTAATTATTTTAATTACTATTTACTCATATTCAAATGGCGCCAAAATTAAATTATAATTTTTCTAAAAACCTTAGGTTTGCAGGCAACTTTTTTACTGGAATAACATTAGGGTATAGCGCGTATCAAACATTTACAGGAAAAGCAACTTATGGCTCTTTTATATATGACGGTGTAATGGTTGGGGTAGCTTTTATACCGTTTGTAGGTATACCATTATCCATAACGGGTAGTATTTTTAAAGAAGAAATAATGGATCACTTAAGTCGTCCTCGGGCTCATTATACAGTATGGGCATTGAGTTATGGAGAAAGAGAGTGATATTTTTCTAAAAAGAAGACTAAAATGAAATCAACTAGGTGTGTCCATAATCTAATTAATTATGAATAATAAAATTAAAGTGAATAAAAATTGGAATCTATTAGACTATTTTTATTATAAGGTTACATTATATTATAGTAAATCAGAATCTCGTTATGGTATTAATGATAATAAAAGAAGGGGTTCTTATGCGGTAGGTCTTTTTTTAAGTTTAAATATAGAGTCATTAATAATGCTTTTCCTTGTATTTTTTGTAAAAAAAAACACTTTATTATCTGATGTTATGGGATTTATCATTGTAGGTATTTTTCTTTTTGTAATATTTTATACAATTTATATCTTTGAAAAAAAGAGGCACTCCCAAATATTTATGAAATATAAAAATGAACAATTAAAGCAAAGAAAAAATAGAGAGAAAATATTAATTATTTATATCATACTAACAATTGTTGTTTTTTGTACAGCTGTATATTTAGGAGCAGAATTATGGAAATAGTTCAAATCAAGATTATTAAAACAAATAGATGCTGGTCATAGTACAGTACAGAAATTTAAATACAATGGTATTGAATTTGAAGAAGCAATGGGCTTAGATTTATATGAAATGGATGTTAGGAGTTATGACCCTGCTATTGCACGTTGGACAGGTATAGACCCCGTAACACATCATTCATTATCAACTTATAATGCTTTTGATAACAATCCTGTAATTTATGCAGACCCTAGTGGAGCTGACAGTAGAGGCTATTACGAACTAGGTGCTGGTGCTAGTCTAAATGCTGATGGGAGTGTTAGTGGATCTAGTTCTGATAATAGTAATGGGAGAAGTAATAAGCCAGCTGCATTCCACAGTTTTGTAGCTAATAAAAATAAGAAAGGTGTTGAATTAGAAACAGGTACAGACATTGTGAAGGAAGTGAGTAGAATTTCGTTTAGCGAAGTGAAAGAAGACGGGACTAAAATCTATACAACACAGTCAACTAGTATTACAACTATGATTGATGAAAACGGCATAATTTTAGAAGATCAAATTGTGGTAGACGTATGGATTACTACAACCACAGTCTCGGGTGATAATTCAAATGACAGAGTTTCCAACACATTAAGATTAAACGATAATGATTTTGGTTTCCAAAATTTGACTCCTAAGTTGAAAAATGAGATAGAAAAAATAGCAAATTTTAAATATAATTTTGGTTATTCTAATTTACGTGATATCAAAGATAATCGAAACCGGGGAATAAATGTTATTCTTGGAACTATAGCGACATTTTCTACTGGTGGACTATCGAGTGGAGCTCAATTAGCATCAGGTATAGGTGTGAGCTATGGAAGTAGTTACTTTGATCTTTTTGATACGTCCAACATTTATATAAAATTATACTGATTATGAAATCTAATAACGATAAAATGTTTTTATTTGAAAGAGTGTTTGCTTCAATATCTATAGGAGTGATTTTAAATTTATGTATGCTTTTTTGGAACTATTATATTTTTGGCATAATTTCTATTTTACTGAATTTATATATTTTTATAAAAAGCAGTAATAAAATTAAGTCTTTGAAAAATAATTATAATTGTATCAAAGGTTTTGTAATAAACAAGTTCTTCATTATTTTTTTATTTATGATTGCTATTTTTTTTAATCATTATAAACCCTTGAATATTGAATATAAGGATATCAGCTTAATGTTTATTATTTTGTATCAAGCGTTAACTACGATCTTATATATAATAAACTTTATAACTTTTAGATATAAATATGATAAGCTCGATAGCCCAGGCTTGTAGTCYGTATAATAGAAAAAAAAGATTAAACCACCTTTTAACGAGGTGGTTTTCTAATACAAACCNNNNATATATATATATATATATATATACCCGTTGTGCATTATGATTTAATATAAAAAAGTTGTTCATCTTACTGATAATCAGTAAATTGTTTTAGCGATAAAACATTAAATATGAACAACTTAAATGCAAATTACGAAAGAATATTGGAAGTATTAAGAAAAATATCAAAAGAACAACTTTTAACCTATCAAAGGCGCAAACCAAAAATGAGCGATTTGGAACTTATTAGTCTAAGTCTTACTTCTGAGTTTCTGGGAATAGATAGTGAAAGTGATTTGTTTAGAAAACTTCCAAATACGATTTTAGTAAAAATAGAACGAAGTGTTTACAATCGAAGAAGAAGAAAATTAGTAACTCATTTAGATATTATTAGACTAAAATTAGCCTCTTATTTTAATGAATTTGAAGATTATTTTGTAGTTGATAGTATGCCTTTAGAAGTTTGTAAAATGTACGTCCCTGCTATAGGTTGACCAAAAAAGTCAATTTACATGAGAACAAATTTAAAGAAATTAAGAAAGACACGTCATTATACCGAAGGGTTTAAAAAGGAAATTGTTTCATTATTTGAGAAAGGAACTTATAGTGTTAGTCAACTAGAAAAGCTTTATGGAGTAACTAATGTTTCTATCTATAATTGGATTTATAAATATTCTACCTTTAACGAAAAAGGAATTCGAGTTGTAGAGATGAAACAAAGTAGCAGTTTAAAATTAAAAGAGTTAACGGAAAAAGTCAAGGATCTTGAGCGTATTGTGGGGCAAAAGCAGATTAAAATTGATTATTTAGAAAAGATGATTGATATTGTAAAAGACGAATTTGATATTGATATTAAAAAAAAGCAAAATACCCTACAATCAACTGGTTTTCAAAAAACAGAAAAGAAATAAGTTTTTCAATGAACCAACTTTATGATGTTATAGGAATAAGTAAACAAGCCGTTTACCAATATGGTGAGCGACAATCAGTTTTTGATGAAAAGGTTCAATTATTATTGACCGAAGCTGAATTGTTGAGAAAGGAACATCCTGGTTGTGGGGTAGAAAAGATGTATGCTACTTTGAAACCTAATTTTATAGGAAGAGATCGATTTATTGAGCTTTTTATGGATTTAGGCTTTAGATTAAATAAGAAAAAAAATTATAGAAGAACCACTTATGCAGGGTCAATTTATTATCCAAATTTAATAAAAGGAATGATGATAAATGCTCCTTCAATAATTTGGCAATCTGACATAACATATATCTATGTTGGGGGTAGATTTTATTATGCAGTTTTTATAATTGATGTTTTTACTAAGAAAATTGTAGGTTATCAAGTCTCAGGACATATGAGAGCTGCGGCTAATGTAATGGCAATGAATATGGCTTTAAAGAATAATAAAGCACCGCTTATTCATCACTCAGATAGAGGAGCGCAATATATTTATAAGCAGTATATAAAGCTTTTAAAAGACAATGATAGTCAAATAAGTATGGCACTTTCAGCACAAGATAATGCGTATGCTGAAAGAATTAATAGAACTATAAAAGAAGAATATTTAGATTACTGGAAACCAAAAAACTTCCAACAACTAAAAAAACAAATGAGCAAAGCAGTAAATTATTATAACAACAAAAGGCCACATAATAATATTGGCAAATTAAGTCCTGTAGAATTTGAAAATAAGTGGTTTAATAATCAACTAGATTTTAATAATGATTTTACTATTTTTGATAATGAATAATTAATAAAAACCGGTCAACTCTAATCAGGGAAGTTCAAATTTTATCACGAAGTTATCGTTCAAAAATATGTAGAGAAGATACTTACTCCTTTCCAGATAAAGGATATTGCGCAGCACAAGGGGTTCATTATTATGGTTATAAACTGCATGCTATATGTTCTGTAAATGGTGTTTTTCAAAGTATAGATTTGAGCCCCGCATCAGTGCATGATATCAATTACCTTAAAGATATTAAGGTGCAAATAAGTGATTGCACTTTGATTGGAGATAGAGGGTATCTATCAGCAGAAATACAACTTAATTTGTTTGAAACCTGTAATATAAAACTAAACACTCCAATGAGATCCAATCAAAAAGAGTGCAAAAAACAACCTTATGTGTTTAGAAAAAAAAGAAAAAGAATTGAAACATTATTCTCTCAACTTTGTGATCAATTTATGATAAGACGTAATTATGCAAAAACTTTTGAAGGGTTTAAAACTAGAATATTATCTAAGATAACTGCTTTGACAACTATTCAGTATATCAATAAATTTATTTTTGGGAGGAACATTAACAATATTAAAATTAGCATTATTTAAAATGCACAACGGGTATATATATGCATAGCTCTGCACTCTCTACGATACTTTTATAACAAACCGTCACTTATAGGGGGAAATGTTAAAATGGGGTGGTGTTAGATTTTAATCTAAATAATTCCTCGAGGTTCTACCTCGGGGTTTTAAAGGAAAGTTTGAAAACGGATGGTTTTCGTAAAACTAAAAATAAGTTTTTCCCTTTTGATTTCTCGATGGCTCTGCCTCGAGGTAGCTCATTATWAAAAAGTTAGACTTTTAGTGTAAATTTTTAAAAGGAGGTGTTATAAAAACTGCATCTCCTTTTTATAGCTTAAATTTAATAAAGAATGATRCAATATAACCTTTTGCATACATATAAAGATTTACTATTTTTACAGTAGCTATGATAATCTCACAATTGCATTTATGAAAAAGTATTTTTACCTAATTATCTTTTTATTTTCGTTAAACAGCTTTGCTCAAAAAGAGGCCAATATTTGGTATTTTGGAGAGAATGCGGGTTTAGATTTTAATTCAGGTGCGCCAGTTGCACTAACAAACGGGCAGTTAAATACAGAAGAAGGATGTGCTGCAATTTCTGATGTAAATGGTAATTTATTATTTTATACGGATGGTACTACGGTATATAACAAAAACCACATTGTGATGCTCAATGGTACTGACTTAAATGGTGACCCCTCTAGTACACATTCTGCAATCATTGTCCCTAAGCCTGAAGACTCAAATATATATTACGTGTTTACATCTGATGAATCCGGACAACCTGATGGTTTGCAATATTCAGAGGTAAATATGACACTAGATGGAGGACTTGGAGGAATAACTACGAATAAAAATATATTACTCGAAACACCAATCACCGAAAAAATAACAGCAGTTAAACATGCCAATGGAATAGATTTTTGGGTTATAAGCCATAAATGGAACAGTGATGAGTTTATTTCATTTTTAGTTACTTCTACAGGTATTAATACAGCTCCTATTATAAGTGGTGTTGGATCTGTGGTTAGTGAATTAGGTGCTTTTGTCGGGCAAATTAAAGTATCTCCTGATGGAAAAAAAATAGCAGTAGCTAGATCTGGAGCTGATGATGTGCAGTTATTTAATTTTAATACTACTACAGGTATTGTAACTAATCCATTAACACTTTCTTCACAGATCGCTTATGGGTTAGAATTTTCACCAAATAGTAACGTATTATACACATCTGTATTCTTCACGGGTGTTTATCAATATAATCTTCTTGCAGGTTCTGACTCTGATATTGTTGCATCTCAGTTAGCAATAATTCCACCAGCCTCTATAGGTCTAGGTTATCTTAGTTTGCAATTAGCAAGTGATGGAAAAATATATGTTGCAAAAGGAAGTAGTGGAAGACTCGACGTTATTGATAATCCAAACGTTATTGGATTAGGTTGTAACWRWMKMCCWRAYKMKWWWTAWWWWSRASSYAWWWGATSWRATMKTKSYTTACCCTCTTTTATTCAATCCTATTTTAATATTGGTATTGCTTATGAATATAATTGTTTGGGAGATGACACAGCATTTAATTTAAATACAATAGTAGATTCTGTAGATTGGGATTTTGGTGACCCAACCTCTGGTATTAATAATACATCTACGTCATTAACTCCAACACATACTTTTACAATACCAGGAACTTATACGGTTACTGCTACTGCAGTGAGCGGAGGAGATACGGCTATTTCAACTATTGAGGTTACAATCAATGAAACTCCAATAGCCAACCCAATCCCAGACCAAATAGTTTGTGACCTATACCAAGATTGGATGGTTTCTTACGACTTAACTACTCATACGAATGACATTTTAAACGGACAAGACCCAAATCTATTTTCTGTCACTTATTACGGAAGTATTTTAAATTATAATAATGGARTYCCRATTGAATTTCCAGAGATGGAAGAAATGTTGACTTATAGTACTCATGACATAATAGCTGTAGTTCGAAATATTAATAACCCAACCTGCGAAGATTTTATAGAAATGCATTTTGAAGTAGTTGAAGCTCCACCTGTAAACGACAATGTTATGAGTATTAACTCTTGTGATAATTCTAGTTTTGGAACAGATTTCGATGGAATCATTGAAGTAGATTTAACTGTAAAAGAAGATGAGATTGTTAATTTTAATCCATCCTCAGATTTTGTGTTTTCTTACTATTTAGATGCATTGCTTACTAATGAAATAATGAGTCCTGCGACCTATCAAAACACTAATTTATCTGAAACAATTTATGTAGCAGTCTATAATAGTACACACCCTAATACCTCTTGTCTATCAATTGCCAATTTTGATTTGAATGTATATGAAAATCCTATCATCACTCCAATTGTTGAACTCAAACAATGTGATGATGATTTGGATGGTTTTAGTGCTTTTAATTTAGAAGAAGTCAAAGATAAAATTTCGACTAATTATTTGAATGAAACCATTACTTTTTACGAAACGTGGACAGATGCGGAAAATGGTTTTCCAATAATTACTAATACAACCGCTTATATAAATCAAAATATAAGTGTAGACACTATTTGGGCAAGAGTAGAAAATAGCAATGATTGTTTTAAAACATCCGAAGTGAATTTGATTGTGAGTGCTACACAAATCCCCATCACTTTTCAACGTGATTTTTATACCTGTGATGATGATACCGATGGAATTGTAAGTTTTGATTTCAGTAGTGCCGAAACGGATATTTTAGCATTATTACCTGCGGGTCAATTACCTGTATTTTCGTATTATCAAAACTTAGCAGATGCTTTGGCAGAGACAAATGCGATTCCAGATATAAGCGATTATGAAAATACAAACTCACCAAATTACCAAGATATTTATGTTCGGGTTGATAGTGATTTAGACAATAGCTGCTTAGGATTAGGAGCTCATATTTCGTTAACTGTGGAAACGGTTCCTGTAGCAAATACAGTTTTACTTGCTGATGAATGTGACCCAGATGGTGATACTCTTTTTGAGTTTGACACCTCAACAATTGAAAGTACCTTAATTGGTTCACAAACAAATGTGACTGTATTCTATTCTGATGAATTGGGGAATTCGTTACCAAGTCCACTACCAAATCCTTTTCAAACTGGTACACAAACCATAACGGCAAGAGTAGAAAATTCATTGTCACAAGATCCAAACGGAGCATGTTATGACGAAACCACAATTTCTTTTTCTGTGGATGCAGCAGCAGTTGCAAACCCAATTGCTGACCAAATAGAATGTGATGATGACATTGACAATCAATTTCCTTTTGATACTTCATTAATCGAAAGCCTCGTTTTAGGAAGCCAAACAGGAATGATCGTTTCATACACCGATAGCAACGGAACAATTTTATCAAGTCCGTTACCAAATCCTTTTTTAACAGGAAATAAAACCATAACTGTTCGGGTAGAAAATCCACTTAACACTATTTGTTTTGATGAAACTACTTTTGATTTTATTGTAAATGAACGACCACAATTTGAATTGGATGATGAAGATGTTATTTGTATCAATCAAAGTCCGAGTTTAATAGTTTCGACCTACAACCCTTTGGGAGTTTATTCTTATTCTTGGACGGACGAAAGTGGTACAGAAATTAGTACAGACTCTTTTGCAACTGTTGATGATGGTGGCGTTTATACTGTTATCGCAACATCTAGTGAAGGCTGTGAATCTTTTCCGCAAGAAATTAGTATCAACGAATCGGAGTTGGCAACTATAACAAGTGATATGATAACTATTGTTGAKGATTCTGACAACAACACTATAACTATTGATGCAACCCAACTTGGTTTTGGAGATTATGAATATTCTTTAGATGACCCTTTTGGGTTTTATCAAGACGATGCCTTTTTTGAAAATGTACCCGCAGGAATTCATATAATTTATGTGAGAGATAAGAATAATTGTGGAACAAGTGAGTTGAAAATTTCAGTCATTGGATTCCCAAAATTCTTTACCCCAAACAATGACGGTGAAAATGATACTTGGCAAATTAAAGGAGTTGGAGAAAATYTCTTTTCAAGCTYGCTCATTTATATTTTTGATCGCT
>NVSL01000101.1 GCA_002401215.1 Flavobacteriaceae bacterium
ATTGAAAGTTTTGAAAATAATTTAAAATCTAAAAGGCCCTGGGTTTTTAATGATTAAGGTAAAAAAAAGAAAAATTCTTTTATTACCTGGCGATGGTATTGGTCCAGAAGTAATAGGTGAAGTCAAAAAAATTATAAAGTGGTTTAATGATAAGAAGTCTCTTGATTTTGAAATAGATGAGGATCTTGCTGGAGGTTGCTCTTATGACAAACATGGTAGCCCAATAACCGATGAAGTATTKKRKWWWRCAWTWGAWKYTGWARWTRTWMYTTTKRKWSMWKWTGGWRRWMYWARRWKKKRTAMWWTAGRWKWYWSWMAAAMWYSKKRRRGAKRMKYAKKAAAATTAAGAAAAGAATTAAACAAACTCAATAAAGAGTTAGTTTTTGTTGGTTCAAGGCAAGATGCATTTGGATATTGGCATGAAGGCGAAGGAGGTAATAACACGTATCAGGTTTTAGAAAGGGTAAATGAAATGCCAGAAGCAGACTTTTATACATTATTATTAGGAACAAATGATTATAAGGGCAATATTGAGAATAGTAAAAATAATATTTTAGAAATAACAAATACATTGTTAAAAAAACACCCAAAATCTAAAATGCTTTATATTACTCCGCTACCAACAACTAATATTGAGAGAGACAATTTTAATACTAAATTAAAGAATAAATTAGTAAGTGTATTTAAAGACAATGACAGGGTCGATATTATAGATATCGGTTACGTTTATAGAGACAACCCTGATTGGGCAGAGGCGTATTTGACAGCAGATGGTTTACATCAAAGTACAGAAGGGGTAAAAAAAATGGCAAGTGTAATAAGTGAGTATTTTAATAAAATAGAATAACTCACAATTTTTAGTAAAAATGCAGAAGAAAAAGAGAGATATTATCGACAATTCGTTTTCAAAACTAAGAACATATTGCGAAACAGAAAACTTTAAAGGCTACGATCCTTATGATGGTTTAAACAGTTGGATAATTCAAAAAACTCCATTAGGGAAGTCTCGTTTTTTTAGATTGGCTTGGATTCAGTTATTTAAAAGAAATCCAATAAATTTCAGAAAACTAGTAGGAATAAAAAAAGATTATAACCCCAAGGGATTAGGGCTTTTTTTAATTGGCTATTGTAATTTATATAAAGTCAACCCAAAAGAGGAATATTTAGAAAAGATACATTTTTTAGCAGCAAAAATAATCAGTTTACAAACCAAAGGATATTCTGGAGCCTGTTGGGGATATAATTTCGATTGGCAAGCAAGAGCATTTTTTCAACCAAAATATACACCTACAGTTGTAGCCACCACGTTTATTGTAGATGCCTTGTTGCAGGCCTATGAAATTACAAAAAACAAAGAATTAGTAGCAGTTGCAATTAGTAGTTCAAAGTTTGTACTGAATGATTTGAACAAGTCGTATGATGCTGATAAAAATTATACACTGTCATATTCTCCTTTAGATAGTACACAAGTGTACAATGCAGGATTACTTGGTGCTAAATTACTTTCTTTAGTATATAAATATACAGACGATAAACAACTCTTAGTTGAGGCAAAAAAAATTGTTTCGTATGTATGTAAGAAACAATCTGAAGATGGGTCTTGGACCTATGGTACATTGCCTTTCCATCAATGGATAGATAATTTTCATACCGGGTATAATTTGGAGTGTATTCATATATATCAAGAAATATCAGGCGATACATCGTTCAAACCGAATATTGAAAAAGGCTTAAAGTATTATTTGAATACTTTTTTCACCGAAGAGGGAGTTTCAAAATACTATAACAATAAAACATTCCCCATAGATATTCATGCTCCAGCACAATTGATCGTGACTTTAAGTAAGTTAAACGTATTGAATCAGAATAAAAAATTAGTAGATAAAGTTCTTGGTTGGACTATAGAAAATATGCAGTCTCCCGAAGGGTATTTTTATTACCAGCAAAWYAMWMMCWYMACTTNMTRMRRTYYSRYMWRYYRSRKSKGMACMMYSMKSRRKRYWYYMWGCTYWWKSRYRYYWTRRYTKRGMAATCAATGACTAACCGAATCAACATCCTAAACACCACCATAGATAATTATTCAATGCAAGAAACATTGGCTATTATTGATGAATCAATTTCGAAAGATAAACAAATACATCATGTTGTTGTAAACGCTGGTAAAATTGTTGCGATGCAAAAAGATTTACAACTACGTAAAAGTGTGAATGAATCTGATGTAATAAACGCAGATGGTCAAGCAGTTGTTTGGGCATCAAAAATATTAAGCAAGCCTTTAAAAGAACGTGTTGCAGGGATTGATTTAATGGTCAATTTGGTGGAATTAGCGCATCAAAAAAATTACAAAATATTTTTCTTCGGAGCCAAAGAAGAAGTAGTAAAAAAAGTTGTAGATAGGTATTCAAAAGAATATTCGTCAAACCTCATTGCAGGTTACAGGAATGGTTATTTTAAAAAAGAAGAAGAACAAAATATTGCCAAACAAATTTCTGAGAGTGGTGCAAACATATTATTTGTAGCGATTAGTTCTCCTACCAAAGAAAATTTCTTGTACGAGAACAAAGCCCTTTTATCTAAAGTAAATTTTGTAATGGGTGTGGGTGGTAGTTTTGATGTGGTTGCAGGCAAAGTAAAAAGAGCACCATTATGGATGCAAAAAAACGGCTTAGAATGGTTTTATAGATTCGCACAAGAACCAAAAAGAATGTGGAAAAGATACTTAGTAGGGAATTACAAATTTTTAATGCTGGTGTTAAAAGAAAAATTAGCATAACACATACTTTTTTTAATTTCTACCTATCTTTGCATAAACGAACGGCTTGAAAAAAGGATACTCCATATTATTAAAACCCATCTCAGTCCTTATCGATTTATTATTAATCAACAGTGTTTTAGTTGGCTTTTATGAGGCGGCTTACCTAAGTTTTACACCCTTACTTTATTTCAATTTTAGCTGGTTACTCATTGCATTTTACACCAAATTTTACCACGTCTATCGCTACACCAAATTAACAAGAGTTGTTTCGCTACTCATCACCCAACTCGGTATCTTCTTCTTAGCTTATTTTGCCTATTTCTCTTTGTTTGAAGAAGGTGTGGTGGTCGAAAATCAAACAACATTATTGTTAATTTTGTTCAGCAGTCTCATTCTCTTTAAAATATTATTTGTCTATTTTTTAAGACAATATAGACTTAAAGGTAAAAACTTTCGGAATGTTGTTATCATTGGGGGAAACCAATCTTTAAAATCAATAACAACTTTATTTCACGAACGCACCTATTTGGGTTATAATTTACTCGGATATTTTTCTGACAAACACAATCATGGCGAAGAATATCTAGGAACTATTTCTGATGCAGTTGATTTTATTTTGACCCATGAAGTGGATGAAATTTACTGTTCTATCTCCGAATTCTCGGAAGAAGATCTTAAAAAAATGATTGAATTCGGAAACACACATCAAAAAGTTGTAAAGCTCATTCCAGATTCAAAAGGGGTGTTTAGCAAAGGTATGGTGTTAGAATATTATGATTATATCCCTGTATTGTCGATGAAAAAATTACCTTTCGACAATCCTGTGATTAAATATTCAAAAAGGTTGTTTGATATTGTTTTTTCAACCCTTCTTATTGTTTTTGTACTGTCTTGGATTAGCGTAATTTTATTTATCCTGATAAAATTAGAATCCAAAGGGCCTTTAATTTTTAAACAACATAGAGATGGACTCAATGGTAAACATTTTGAGTGTTATAAATTCCGATCTATGGGGATGAACAAAGATGCACACGAAATTCAGGCAACCAAAGGAGATATGCGCGTTACCAAAATAGGTAAATTTATTCGCAAGACAAGTATCGATGAATTACCACAATTTATCAATGTTTTATTGGGTGATATGAGCGTGGTAGGACCAAGACCACACATGACGAGTCAATCAAAGAAATATGCCAGAGTCGTAGATAAATATTTTATGCGAAATTTGGTAAAACCCGGAGTTACAGGTTTAGCTCAAGTCAGAGGTTTACGTGGCGAAATAGAAACAGACAACGATATGAATAACCGTGTTCGGATGGATATTTTTTACATCAACAATTGGTCTTTTGTATTAGATGTCAAGATTATTTTTCAAACGATTTTTAATGCTGCTAAAGGAGAAGAAAAAGCGTATTAAGAAAAGGTGTTGAAGTTGGAGGTGTGAATTTAGAACTACCAAATAGTGGTGTTGATTGATTTTACTCCTTGCGCTAAACTTTGCGCCCCTTGCGGTTAAGGCAGGTTGTTACAGAGAAGTACGAAGATTCACAGAGGTTTTATATGACGCTAATTTCACGGATACTCACGAAACTAAAATCAAGCTGTCTTTACGAGGGAAGCATGACCGAAGTAATCTCAACGATACGAGTTAAAAAGTTGTTACACTAAGGTTCACAGAGAAACACGAAGATTCACAGAGGTTTTAGGTGATACTAATTTCACGGATACTCACGAAACTAAAATCAAGCTGTCTTTACGAGGGAAGCATGACCGAAGTAATCTCAACAATACGAGTTAAAATGTAGTTATAGGTTTTAATAATTTAAGTTGGGATTCGCAAAGACGAATTGGAATTTGTTTTTTGGAATTTGGAATTTATCCTTTGAAATTTAACGACAAAGAGATTGCCACATCCCATTTAAAATGTAGTGTAGGCTTTAATAATTTGAATAGGGATTCGCAAAGACGGATTGGAATTTGTTTTTTGGAATTTGGTGCTTACTTCTTGGTGCTTGCCATCTGCTATTCGTATAATCGAAAAAAACCATAGTATTTTTCGGATGTAATCGAAAAAATTATACTATTTTTACGAATATAATCGAAAAATATATTAAAAAATGATTGGTAGAATTTTAGAGGAATCAATAAAAGCTAAACTTTTTAAAGGAAAAGCGATAGTAATTTTAGGTCCTAGACAGGTAGGGAAAACCACACTATTAAAAAAAATTGCTACGAATTTAAAAGACACACTTTGGTTGAATGCAGACAACTTTGAAGTCCAAACATTATTTGAAATACCTTCTTCGTCAAGATTCAAAGCAATTATTAAAAATCACAAAATTGTTATTATTGATGAAGCTCAAAATATTAAGGATATTGGATTGAAGTTAAAAATAATAACAGATGAATTAAAAGAGGTGCAATTAATTGTCACAGGTTCTTCTGCTTTTGATTTATCTAATGCGCTAAATGAACCATTAACTGGACGAAAATTTGAGTATCAATTGTATCCTATTTCTTTTGAAGAAATGGAGAAGCATCATGGCTTATTGGAAGAATTAAGTCAGTTAGAGCACAGAATGGTTTATGGTTATTATCCTGATGTTGTTGTAAATAAAACTGCTGAAAAAGAAATTTTAAAATTGTTGGCGGATAGTTATTTATTTAAAGATATCCTTATTTGGAATAAAATTAAGAAATCAGACAAAATCATCAAATTATTGCAAGCATTGGCTTTTCAAATAGGAAATCAAGTATCGTATAATGAATTAGGCAGATTGGTGGGTTTGAATAGTGAAACAGTTGAGAGTTACATACAGTTATTAGAAAAATCTTTTATTATTTATCGTTTGGGCACATTTAGTAGAAATCTTAGAACGGAATTAAAAAAAACGCGCAAGATTTATTTTGTAGATAATGGAATTCGAAATGCAATTATAGGAAATTACGCTCCAATAACATTGAGAAATGATGTAGGTGCTTTATGGGAAAATTTTATTATTGGTGAGCGAAAAAAATATTTGGCATATCATAAAATATATGCCAACTCCTATTTTTGGAGAACGACTGCACAGCAAGAAATAGATTATATTGAGGAGCGTGATGGAAAATTATTTGCGTATGAATTTAAGTGGAGTACCCATAAAAAAGTAAAAATTCCAAAAACTTTTTTAAGAACATATCCTGACGCTGTTGTAAAAATAATTACTCCAGATAATTTTGAAGAATTTATTTTAACGGAAGTTAATAGTTAGTTTAAAAGTTTAAAGTGGGAAGTTCATTTTGTCACTTGTCAATTGAGTTTTGAAATTTAACGACAAAGAGATTGCCACATCCCCTTTAAAATATAGTGTAGGCTTTAATAATTTGAATAGGGATTCGCAAAGACGAATTGGAATTTGGAATTTACCCTTTGAAATTTAACGACAAAGAGATTGCCACATCCCCTTTAAAATATAGTGTAGGTTTTAATAATTTAAGTTGGGATTCGCAAAGACGAACTGGAATTTGTTTTTTGGAATTTATCCTTTGAAATTTAACAACAAAGAGATTGCCACATCCCATTTAAAATGTAGTATAGGTTTTAATAATTTAAGTTGGGATTCGCAAAGACGAATTGGAACTTGTTTTTTGGAATTTGTTTTTTGGTGCTTACTTCTTGGTGCTTACCATTTGTATATTTTAAGGGTAAAAAGATACCAACGTCACTTCGTCCCGATAACTATCGAGAGTTTTATGAGGTACGATTAAAAAAGGTGTCGAGAAGTAATCGTATTTTTGAACTATGAATTTTCCTAATAAACTTTCAAAAAAACTATCCGAAAGAGCCACAAAAAACTCTTTGCGAAAACTCACACCTCAAAATAATTTGGTAGATTTTTCGTCAAATGATTATTTAGGGTTTTCAAAATCAAAAGAAATTTTTGAGAAGGTACATCACTATTTGGTTGACAATAATCTACAACAAAACGGAGCAACAGGTTCGCGATTATTATCTGGTAATCGTGATTTACATGAAAATGTAGAACAACAATTAGCATCCTTTTTTAATTCAGAAAMMNCCTTWMKYTTYAASWSYGSWWMCKRYKSYAAMRTCGGATTATTCTCCTCAATTCTACAACGTGGAGATATTATTTTATATGACGAATATATCCATGCTTCTATCCGAGACGGAATCCGTTTGTCAAATGCGAAAGCTTTTAGTTTTAAGCATAATGATATTGAGAAATTAGAAAGTAAAATTTTGTCAGTTCGAGCGCAGTCGAGAACTCTTAATGCAGAAATATATATCGCAACAGAATCCGTATTTTCTATGGATGGTGATTCTCCAGATTTAATCTCGTTATCAAAACTTTGCAAAAAACACAAAGCACATTTAATTGTTGATGAAGCGCATGCCGTTGGAGTTTTAGGTGAAAACGGTTGCGGACTCGTAAAAGAATTAGGTTTAGGAAAGGCCGTTTTTGCAACCATCGTCACTTTTGGAAAAGCAATGGGGTGCCACGGAGCAGCAATTTTAGGTTCTGAAAAATTGAGAGAATACCTTATAAATTTTGCACGAAGTTTTATTTATACCACTGCCCTACCTCCACATGCATTGGCAACTATAAAAATTGTTTTTGAAGAGTTAATGTGTACTAATACTGTCACTTCGAGCGCTCCCGATAGTTATCGGGACGAGAAGTCATATCCTGCTATTCAAAACCTCAAAAACAACATCCACTATTTCAATCAGCTAGTAGCAACCAATAACTATAATCTAATTTTTTTTCCCTTAGAGGAAATGCCCAAAGGATCTGCAATTCATTGTTGCCTTATTCCCAATAATGAAAGAGTGAAATCCATCGCTAAAAAGCTACAAGAAAAAGGCTTTGATGTAAAACCCATTTTATCACCCACGGTTCCTATAGGTCAAGAACGCTTGCGGATTTGTTTACATGCATATAATTCGCACGAAGAAATTGATGAGGTGTTAAAGTTACTTACTACTTTTGTAAATTAAACGTCTTTGCGAACGGAGTGAAGCAATCTGCTACAATCAATGAGGTTACTTCGTCGTTAACTCCTCATAATGGTAAAATCATTAATACCACCCAAAAAGGGAAATTCTTAGTTGATGGTATTGCTTCTGATTTATTCTTTATATAATTATTAAATTTACAGCTAAACGCTAAAGCATAAATGAAAGTAATAATCAACGTTAATAGCAGGACATATGCGATCTATATAGATCAGCCATTAGATCTTTCTATCCCATTACGAGCAACAAAAAACAATGTGAATGCATGGTATCTTGATGGGCCCAAAATAGAACCAGTTACCAAAGATGGTTGGGTTGGTAGTGTGGCACAAGGCGCTGATGTAAATTTTAATAATATATATTTCAATCCGCATGCACACGGTACACATACAGAATGTGTTGGCCATATTACCG
>NVSL01000102.1 GCA_002401215.1 Flavobacteriaceae bacterium
TAATTGTAACAATATTGCAAAACTTAATATAAAAATACAATACCCATAAACCGTGATTTTTGTTTCACGGTTTTCCGTGAGGTGATAAAAAAGAAAGTGTGGATTCCCACTTGCGTGGGAAAGACAAAAAGGTGAGTTGCTTATAAACTAACTTCGACAAGCTCTGTTTGACAAAATGGGTTTATATCTCTTTTAAATAATCAGCAATCAACCAGCCAATTTTACCATCAGCGAGTTTGATTTTTTTCCAATCATCTATCTGATCTAAGATTTCTACTTTGGTGCCTTCGTGTAATTTAAAAACGGTATCAGAATTCAACGTCGGTGCATTTTTAACTTCTGTAGTTTGTTTAAAGATAATTGCTTCTGTTTTGTTTACCTGATAATCGTAGGCTTTGAAAGCAAAAGACAATGAAACGATTAATAAGACAACACTTAAAATACTCAAATTAAAATACAGTAATTTTTTTCTTGATGAATATGAAAAGTGATATAACAAAAATATCAAAGCTCCAAAAAATGAAAATGCCACAGCAATTTTAGCCCAAATTTCATAAGTCAATTTATAAATAACCGCATCAGAAAACTTTTGAAAAATTGTTTTTGGCAATACTTCAATTGCGTCAATTGTCATTCTATTAGCAAAAGCTAAATTGGTTTTTGCATCTGCATTTGAAGGATTTAACTTCAATGCTTTTTCAAAATAATAAATTGCAGGAGCAACTTTATTGAGTTTGTAATATGAGTTTCCTAAGTTAAAATACAACTCATCAGATTGCATCTCTAGTTCGTCAATCAGCTTATATTGCTCAATTGCTGCCTCGTAATTTTCTCTTTGATACAAGCTATTTCCTTTGGCAAACAACTCTTCCGCCGACTGTGAAAACCCAATCGAAGTAAAGATAACAAACGCTATGAGAATAATTTTTTTCATCTACAATTGTTTATCAATTTTTGTAATTACCTGTTTTGCTTTGTCAAATTCTTGCTGCATCATCACGTTGGTAGTTGGGGTGTATCGCGCAAAATCACAATCGTCTAACACCTCCATAAATTCGTTGATTGTTGCAGCATCAATATTTCTATCTTCTAATAAAGAAGTGATTTTTTCTTTACTGATATCCGACGTTTCTATATTCAATTTTGCTTTTAAGAAATTGTGTAATGCCTTTTCTAAAGCGATGTAAAATGCTTCTTTCTTGCCCAACTCCTTTTTAGCTTGCGATAAATATTTACGCGCCAATCTATCTGCTTTTCGGAGTCGTTTACCAACCAAATCTCCATCGCGTTTTGCTTTTTTCTTCCCAACAAAAATTCCAAGTGGAATTGCTAAGAATGGTAAAAACAACATCATATAAAACAAGTCTGATTTAAAGAAATCAATTTTTACATTCGACTCAAACTCCGTTTTTCTTTGGATATATCTAAAATTATTATCCGACGCTTTTACTTGCTGTTTCACTGTACTCGCAACATCAGAATTAATAGATTCTGTAGGCAATGCCTTCCCTTCTGCAACATTAATTATAATTGGTTCTGAAGTGATGGTATGGTATTTTTCATCGGCTAAACTAARATATGAAAAGGACACTTCCGGAATTTTATACTTACCCTTAAACTCAGGAACCACCGTATAATTATCTGTTATTTTTCCTGACAATCCTTTTAAAGTTGTCTTTACATTTTCGGTGTGTTCTGGGGTGTAAACTTCCAATTCTTGTGGCGTTTCAATCTTAGGCAATTCAAATAATTTCAGGTTCCCTTTTCCTGAAACTTGTACAACTAACTGAGTTGTCTCATTCGATTTTAAAATCTCTTTTGAAGTTGATACATTGAATTCAAAATCTCCGACAGCTCCGTTAAAATCTAATGGTTTCCCTAAAATAGGTAATGGTTTTACTTGAATCTCTCTACTTTTAGAAGTCGTTGCATGGTTTACTCTACGCGTAATCGCATTCCCAAAAAAGTCACCTCTACCCGTTGGTACATTCACCGTAATATCCATATTGATTGGCTCAATAATCAACTTTCCAGACTTCTGCGGAATCAACAAAGCCCTCTTTAAAACAAGATATCRATATTGCTCTCCTTTATAAGTTGTGTTTTTAACATCCTCTCTTTTTAGCTTAATATCTTGATTCCAAAAACCATTGTACTGCGGAGTTTCTTTGAACCTCCAGTTGCCACCTAACCCAACTTGATGACTAAAATATAGCTTATACACAACGTAAATTCCTTCACCAACATAAGGATTTGTATTCGAAATTTCAGTTACAATATGTACGTTTTCACTCGCAATATATGCAGGGTCATTGGGGTCTTTCGGAATCTCAGATGCTTTTACAACCTCAACTCTAACCGTATTTGAAGTGATGGTTTTACCTCTATATTCAATCGTTGCTGTTGGAATATTAAAAACCCCAGTTCGCTTAGGTTTGATGATATAAATATAGGCTTGCGAATATGAAAATTTGCCATTTACCCGTGACTGACTGATCGATGAACTCGGTCCTGCAATGATATCAAAGTTTTTAAAAGCAGGTGGCGAAAAATCATCTGCGCCTTGTCTGTTGACTTTAAATTCTATTTTTAAACGTTGATTTACACCCAATTTACTTTTACTCACAGATGCAATCAACTCAATATTTTGAGCTGATATGACTGCTGTCACGAGCAGAGTAAAAAATAATATGTAAATCTTTTTTATAGTCATGCTTTATTAGTTCGTCACTTCGAGTGTTTCGAAGTAGTGCTAACGAATTCGAAATGTATCGAGAAGTCTTCTTTAAATAGCCTCGATACTATTTTTTCCTTTGTCAAAAACCTCTCGATAAAAATCGTAACG
Organism: Flavobacteriaceae bacterium; assembly: GCA_002401215.1. GTDB lineage: Bacteria > Bacteroidota > Bacteroidia > Flavobacteriales > Flavobacteriaceae > Urechidicola. The sequence continues at coordinate 2,846 of NVSL01000102.1, forward strand.
ACCTGACGTTAGCCGTTTATCAAATTACCAGTCTTTTTCTTGTTTTACTTTTTTACCTTTTTCTTTTTTGGCATTCATTTTTTTCTGAGTCTTTTGCTCTTCATTAGCCATAGCATCTAACAATTGCTGCATTTGCTGAGGCGATAATTTTCCAGGTTGTGGCTTCTTTTGCTGATCCTTTTTATCATCCTTCGGATCTTTTTTATCCTTGTTTTGATCGTCTTTATTTTTGTCATCTTTCTTATCGTCATTATCCTTCTTGTCCTGATCTTGCTTGTCTTTATCTTTCTGCTTGTCGTCCTTTTTATCTTTATCCTTATCCTTGTTTTTTTGATCTTCTAAAAGCATCTGAGCCAAGGCCAAATTGTAACGCGTTTCATCATCCTTAGGATTTGCTCTCAAAGAATTTTTATAGGCATTTACCGAATTTTGATAATCCTTTTCTTTAAAATAATCATTCCCAATATTATGCATTGCTTGCGATTTTAAGAGTTTGTCTTTGGTCTCTTTTGCCAATAATTGATATTGAGCAATCGCCTCTTTATTCCTATTTTGCTGTGATAAGGCGTTCCCTAAATTGTATTTCGCCGTTTCATAAGCAGGATTGTTTTCAATCGCTTTTTTATAAGCAACCTCAGCATCAGCATATTTTTTTTGTTGATAAAGTACATTTCCTTCACGTACAAATTTCCGTGCTAATTTTGCGTTGACCTCTTTCTTTACTTCAACTTTCGGAGCTGCGCTTTTGGGTGCCTCTTTTTGTTCTTGAGCAAAAACACTCAAGGAGAAAAAGCACAATATGATGATTAGGTATTTCATTTTTTGTTAAACAGATTTAATTTCTGAATCCATTTTGTTTTCTTTTCTAACATAAATGCATCGAGTACAATAAACAATAAAGCAAACCCAACAAACCATTGAAACTGATCTTTATAGTCCGAAAATTGTTTTGTTTCAAATTCTGTTTTTTCTGCTTTTGCTAAAATTCCTTCTATATAATCCACCGTTTTTTGAGTGCGATTTCCTAAAATATATTTTCCATTTCCTTTATCTGCAATCTCTTTTAGGGTCTCTTCATTCATCTTGGTCAACACCACTTCGCCCTTGTTATCTTTTTTATATCCTTGAATAACTCCGTTTAATTTCAACGGAATCGGAGCGCCTTTATCTGGATTTCCAACCCCTACGGTGTAGGTTTTAATTCCGTTTTTAGTAGTCATTGCAATCGCGCTTGAAGCATCCTCTTGATGATCTTCTCCATCAGAAATAATGATTAAAAATCGATTGGTTTGTTCGTCATTATCATAATAAGTATTTGCTAAAATGATCGCTTCATTTATTGCTGTCCCTTGACTAGAAACCATATCAGGATTTGCAGATTGCAAAAACATTTTTGCCGCTCCATGGTCTGTCGTTATTGGTAAAAGTGAATACGCATTACCCGCATAAATAATAATTCCGATTCTATCACTTCCTAATTTATCAATAATTTTAGATATGATTTGTTTTGATTTTTCTAACCTATTCGGAGCAATATCCTCAGCCAACATACTTTTAGAAACATCCAAGGCAAAAACAATATCTACTCCTTGTCTTTTTACAGTTTGTAACTTCGTTCCCATTTTTGGGTTGGTCAATGAAACGATTAAAAAAGTCAACCCCAACAAAAATAATATCATCTTTAAATAAGATTTAAACAATGATTTTTCTGGAGTTAATCTTTTTAATAACACCTCATTTGTAAAACGCTTTTGAGTTCGTTTTTTCCAAAAAGACACCAAAAGAAACACCGCAAATAAAATTGGTATTGCAATGAGGTAAATGAAATATGTCGGTTCTTCTATTTGGTACATTCTTTTTTTATTAAAAGATTAAATGATTCAAAATTTAAATTCGTGCTCGTTTAATCTTTTAATTCTTAAATTTTTAATCTCTTTTTATATAAAACTTCTAAAAACCGTAAACTTCAACGTCATTTCTAATAACAAAAATAATCCTGCTAAAATGACAAGTGATCGATATTTTTCGTCGTAATTATAATATTTATATTCTTCTATTTCTGTTTTTTCTAATTTGTTAATCTCGTTATAAATCGCTCTTAACTTGGTGTTATCTGTCGCTCTAAAATATTTTCCTCCCGTTTCGTCGGCAATATATTTTAATAATTCTTCATCAATTTCAACCTTCACTTTTTCATAATGCAACTTTCCGTTGAGCATAGAAACCGGAGAAAATGCTGTTCCTTTTGTTCCTATTCCGATGGTATAAGTTTTAATTTCTAACTCTTTTGCCAACTCCGTTGCTGTCTTAGGATCTACAAATCCAGAGTTGTTAACACCATCCGTCAACAGAATAATTACCTTCGATTTTGCCTTAGAATCTTTGAGTCTATTGACCGCAGATCCCAATCCCATTCCGATTGCTGTACCGCCATCCAATTGCCCCCATTGAATTTTATTAATGGTATTTTTTACAATTCGCTTGTCACTTGTAATCGGAGTCTGCGTAAAACTTTCGCCAGCGTACACTACTATTCCGATACGATCATTTGGGCGTTGATTCACAAAATTAATGGCGACTTCTTTCAACGCTTCTAACCGATTTGGCTTTAAATCTTTTGCTAACATACTTGCCGAAACATCGATTGCCATTACAATATCTATCCCTTTATTAGTACTTGCTTTTGTGCTTACCGATGTAATTCTCGGTCTTGCCAACGCAACAATCAGCGCCGAAATTGCCAACAATCGCAACACATATAGCAACGGTTTTATTTTTGATAAAATCGATGGCTTGCCAAAAGCTGCCGTATTTGATAAGGTTAATGAAGCCGCATTTTTATTGCGTGTAAAGAAATACCACAATGCCAAAATTGGGATGAGTATCAAAAACCACAAAAATTGTGGATGCGTATATTCTATATTACTCCACATTATCTTCTTCTTTTTCTACAGGTTTTGGCTTTAAATTATTGATGATATTTTCGGTGTCATTTCGATGACCTTCAATCTCAATTGCCACAGGTTTCGATTTTGCAAATTTTACTAAATCTGCTTCCTTTAATAAATTTTGTAAATTTTTGATGGTCTCTTTTGGTAAATTTAAAGTGCTAATTTTATTAAAATCGGTGATGGTTTCTATCAACTCATCCGTAGTAGATTCTAACGCAGGAATGTGCAATTCACGCTCAATATAAGCTCTCACAATTCCCGTCAACTCGCTGTAATACAATTTTACTTTATCTTGTTGATACAGCTGTTTTGCATCTAACTGATTTAAGCGTTGCATCGCCAATTCATAAGGTGGGATACGCTCTTCAATCGGGATTATTTCTTTTTTCTTACGGAATACAAAGTATAAAACGATGGCAATAATCAATGCTAAAACCCCTAAAGCAATCCACACATAATTTTTATAATCATCAAAAATAATGGGTTGCTTTTTTACTGATTTTAATGGAAAAAGTTTTTGTTTTAGGGTATCAACTTTTACCGTTGCAACATTTATTAACAATGAATCGATGCTGTATTTTTTTTGATTGATAAAAACTTGCTGCTTCGGAATTAGATAACTGCCGCTATCAAAACTCGTCAAAATATAATTCTTGATATACTTCGTTTCAGTAGTATCAATTTTTAATTCTTCAACTACCTCAACCTTTTTTAAAGAGTCTAAAACTAATTTTGGGAAACGAACATTCTCTGCTTTATCAACAATAATTTGATATTGAATCTGTTCTCCAATTCTGATGTTGGTTGTATCAACCTGCATTTGAACTGAGTTGCTATCGGATGGGTTTTGAGCGAAAGTAGTTGCTAATGAAAACAAAAAAATTCCGACACCAACTATCAGATTAATACCTACAAGGTTTTTGAAACCTTGCAGGAGAGAAAAAATTATATATTGCTTATTTTCTTTCAACTTTTTTTTATTTATGAGTTCTCGATACAAAATTCTGAAAACAGAATTTCACTCGAACTGACGTTGTTGATATATACGTTCTTTCTCTTCAAACTATTTTCCTTTTCTTTTAAAATATCCCAATAATTGTTTCACATAACTTTGATCAACTCGGGTACTAATGGTTCCTGCTCCTGATCTGCTAAATGATTTTTCGTAATAATCTACACTCTTTAAATAATGTGCAGCATATTGATTTCTCACTTTTTTAGACATGGTGTTTACCAAAACAGTTCTTCCTGTTTCTGCATCAGTAATTGGCAACATTCCTAAATTCGGAATCGTTTCGTCATGCTTATCATAAACTCTAATTCCTGTAACATCATGTTTATTACCTACAATTTTTAGAGTGTGATCATACCCTTCATCCATAAAATCTGACAACACAAAAACAATCGCTCTTTTCTTCATCACGTTTGATAAATACTTTAGCGCATTTCCAATATCCGTCTTATTACTCTTTGGCTTGAATTCAATCAACTCACGGATAATTCGCAATACATGACTCTTTCCTTTCTTTGGTGGAATAAACAATTCTATCTCATCCGAAAATAAAAGAAGTCCAACTTTATCATTATTCTGCGTTGCCGAAAAAGCCAAAGTTGCTCCGATTTCGGTAATCGTATCTCTCTTAAATTGTTCCGTAGTTCCAAACATTTCAGAGCCAGAAATATCAACCAATAACATCATGGTCAACTCACGTTCTTCTTCAAAAACTTTGATATAAGGTTCGTTGTATCTCGCAGTCACATTCCAATCAATCGCTCTAACATCATCGCCATATTGATATTGACGCACCTCAGAAAAAGTCATACCACGTCCCTTAAACGAACTGTGGTATTCGCCAGAAAATATGTGATTAGACAATCTTTTTGTCTTAATCTCTATTTTACGAACTTTTTTAAGTATTTCTTTRGTRTCCAWTTTTTRTTTRKTTGWTGRWTWKTTAWWKCKWGTWRWTNGTAAMRASTWWMAMCRAWYAAWCWKKWAMWMRMWWMWAMWYTYWAKGKNACTTCTACYTCATTWACAATYTTRTTRATRATRTCTTCTGAAGTAATATTTTCAGCTTCTGCTTCATAAGATATCCCAATTCTATGACGTAAAACATCATGTACAACTGCTCTTACATCTTCTGGAATCACATAACCTCTACGTCTAATAAACGCATAACATTTAGCTGCCATAGCT
>NVSL01000103.1 GCA_002401215.1 Flavobacteriaceae bacterium
CGAATTCAGTAGAGGTGTCCATAGAAAGTAAAGTCAAAGGTACACCAATATGATTGTTGAGGTTTCCTTTTGTTGCTATGGTTTTAAATTTTTTAGAAAGCACCACATTGATTAATTCTTTGGTAGTTGTCTTTCCGTTGCTACCAGTAAGTGATAAAATAGGAATGTTTAAAACGGTTCTATGGTAAGTTGCTAAGTTTTGCAAACAGGTCAAAACATCATCAACTAAAATAATATTTTTATTTGTTTGATATTTCTTTTCATCAACAATAGAAAAAGAGGCTCCTTTTTTTAGTGCTTCATCGGCAAAGAGATTGCCGTTAAAATTAGCACCTTTCAGTGCAAAGAAAATAGTATTTTTTCTAATAGATCGTGTATCGGTATCCACCAGATAATGTTTAGAATAGATTTTATAAACCTCTTGAATTATCATTGTATAAAAATAAAAAACCTCGTTTATAAAACGAGGTTTTTAGAAATAAATATTTTTAAAAATTACTTAGGTAATTCTTGTGTTTTCTTTCTTCTGTTAGGTGTCATTGGTCCTAGTTTATCGGTAGCACATCTAAACCCGATAGAGCTGCTCGCCATATATTGTGGTAAATATCTTCTTTGTGCAGGGTCTAACCAAAATTCTCTATCTGCCCAAGAGCCACCTTTATAAACTCTAGTTTTGTCACTAATCATTGTAGATCTAATTTCTTTGTCATACTCTTGAATACGCAATCCGCTTTCGCCAATATTGTTTGGAGTCACAGGAGAGTTGTACATTCTTGGTTGCACATCTAATTCTTCTTCATCTTCTTCATACATTTTTGTTGAAGCTAAATCACCATCGCGAGCATCAATATTATATGCTTTTTCATAGTTATTTCTCATGTAAGCATCATCCTTAGTAATAGGCACATATTTTATACTACCTGGTAAATCTTTAATGGCAATTTTACCATTTGCAAGTGTGTCATATTCTACATTATTATAATCTACAACCACAACTTTACCATCTTGGTCAATCATTGGTTTTGTAAATACATTACCTCTATAATAGTTAAAGTCATTTGCTTCGGTATCGATAATAGGTCTGTAAACATCGGCAGTCCATTCTGATACATTTCCAGACATATCATATAAGCCATAAGCATTAGGATTGTACGATCTAATTGGCATGGTGATGTCACCACCATCGCTACTCCAACCTGCAACACCACTATAATCTCCGCGCCCTTGTTTGTAATTTGCTAGTTGGTCTCCTTTAAATCTTCTTGAGTTGTTACGTGTGTATTTGCTGTTCCAAGCATATTTTTTACGACCTCTAATATTGTTGTATTCTCTGTTTTCTACATCTGCTTTAGCTGCATACTCCCATTCTGCTTCTGATGGCAATCTAAATGCTGTTGGTAAAATACCGTCAGAAATTTTAATGTGATCAACTTCACCATTTCTTCCAGATTTGTATGCTGCAGAGTCACCTTCAAATAATAAGTTTGGATCTTTTAAGTAAACTTGGGTATCAAAATAATTTTGACCATTCATTTGCAAAGAATCATTTGTATAAGGGTTTACCAAAAGACCTTTTTTAATCAATGTTCTTTCTGCTACCATATTGGTTCTCCATTCACAAAATTTTGTTGCTTGTAACCAACTTACACCAACAACAGGATAATCTGCATACGATGGGTGACGAAGATAATTTTGCGTCAATAATTCGTTCGCTCCTAAAGTACTTCTCCATACCAAGGTATCTGGCAAAGCACTTTTGTAAATATGAGCATTTTGTTCTTCTCCATTCGGAAAAACTTTGTGCAACCATTCTAAATACATTAAGTATTCTGAATTAGTCACTTCAACTTCATCCATATAAAAAGAACGAACTTGCATTTGTACAGGCGTTGTGTTCCAGTCAAACATCACATCGTCTTGAACATGTCCCATTGTAAATGTACCACCTTCAATCAACACCATTCCCGGAGGAACTTGTTGACCTTTATAGTTACTGCCATCAGAAAATCCGGCTTCTTTCTTTTCTTTAGAGCTCCAACCAGTTAGAGATGTGCTGTTGTCATTTCCTCTATTACGGCAACCAACAATTAAAATTGCCAATGCAGCAATTAAAAAATAGTTTGTTTTAATCATACCAATTTTCATAGTCCTTATCTACTTTAGGGTTTCATTAGTGCGCAAGATACACCAATTAATATTTTTTCCAAGTTTTTTTATAATGGATATTAGCGCATTTTGTTTTAGTATAACGGTTGTTTTTTTTTATTATTATATGTATTGTTGCAAAGCATTAAAATATCTAATAAATTTATGCGTTTACTAGGATAATATGAATAAACTAAACTATATACTTTTTGTAGTAATTTTTTCTTCTCTTATAATTTTTGGGCAAAATAGCGAGTCTAAAAAGATAAGTTTAAAATGGACAAATTCTTCAGTTTTAACAAGCAGACTGAATAAGATTGAAGTTCCAACAATTGAAAACCAGTTTTTAGACGACAATCAAAACCCGAGTTATACACAATCGTGGTCAGTTTTAAACGGACTATCAGTTAAATCTCATCAACTAACAAATGTGCAATATCAAGTCTTATCTTCTGATGTTGTGAGTCAATTAAATCTTAAAGAAATTCCGGCAACATTAAGAAGTACCGTTGCAGTTGCAAAATCTAGAAATACATCCGAAGTTGTATTGATGATGACTCCTTTAVTTAAGGAAGGATCGATAATTAAAAAAGTCACTTCCTTTACTTTAGAGTATGAGTTGCAAGGAGCAGTAAATAGAAGCGCATCAAGTACCCGCGCATACAACTCCGTTTTAGCATCGGGTAATTGGTAWRWAWYTRCTGTTGATACAACGGGCATTTTTAAAATAAGTCGTTCTTTTTTGCAGAGTTTAGGGATGGATGTGAATAGCGTAAACCCAAAAACTATTAAGGTGTATGGAAATGGTGGTCACATGCTCCCGCAATTAAATAGTGATTTTAGATATGATGATTTACAAGAGAATTCCATTTTTGTAAGTGGCGAAGATGATGGCAATTTTGGTAGCRGTGATTATATTTTGTTTTATGCCAAAGGACCAAACCATTGGGATGTTGTGCCAAGCACTAATGTAGCAAAACACACCTATAATATTTATTCTGATGAAGCCTATTATTTTGTTACAGCGGGTGGGGTAGATGGTAAGAGGATTCAAGATGATGCCCCAATAATAGGTACGCCTACGCAACAAATCACAAATTATAATGATTATACTTTTTATGAAAAGGATGAGGAGAATTTATTAAAAGTTGGTCAACAATGGTTTGGCGAAGATTTTTCTTACGAAGATACACAGTTTTTTACCATCCCTTTTGAAAATATAGACAACGCACAAGATCTTACTATTCGTGTTCGTGCAGTTACCGATTCGTATTCAATCTCTAGTATGAGTGTTAAAATTAACGGGCAAGAAGTTGTGATGTTAAATTTTCCGGCGCGTACATTAGGGAGTTTAGTGCATGCATTTGCGCGTGAAGGTACAGGATCTTTTTCGGCAACAGGAGATACTGTTACTGTTGAGATATCTTATAATAATAATGGGAATCCGGCAGCAAAAGCTTTTCTAGATTATATCGAAATTGTCGGAAAAAAACAATTAATATCCAACGATTTACAATTCGGGTTTAGAAGTTTTGATGTTGCTAATGCCACAGGAATTTCGCAATACACAGTTCAAAATGCTACAGAAATTTGGGATGTCACCGATTTTTTAAATCCTATTAAAATCACCAATCAAATAGATACAGGTAATTTTGAATTCAATGCAAATTCAGGAAGCTTAAAAGAATATGTTTCATTAAATGATTCCAATTTTTATGAGCCTATTTTGATTCGGAATAGAGTAGTGGTCAATCAAAATTTACACGCTTTAGAGGATATTGATTATGTAATTGTAACCCGCGATTATTTGTTAAATGAAGTAGAACGTTTAGCAGATTTTCATAGAGATAGAGGATTGACTGTAGAAGTTGTTGATATCAATCAAATATACAATGAGTTTTCATCTGGTAGCCCAGATTTGACAGCTATCAGAGATTTTACAAGATATTTATATGACAATGCAACATCACCCGATAAAAAAATAAAGTACTTGTGTTTGTTTGGTGATGGTTCGTATGATTTTAAAGACAGAATTACTGGTAATAATAATATTGTTCCTGCATTTTTAGCCTTTGAAAGCTTCAATTTGGCAACGTCTTATATGACCGATGATTACTATGCAATGATGGATCCAAATGAAGGTTTGTTAGTGTCTACAGACAGACAAGATGTTGCCACCGGTAGATTGCCAATTACAACTGTTGCCCAAGCTTCAGAAACGATTGATAAAATTATTAATTATAACGGAACCAATGCTTTTGGTGATTGGCGAAATTTAGTAACTCTTGTAGCTGATGATTTAGATGTGCGAACAGAATTTATTTTGCAAGAGAGTATGGAACGTATCGCGGTTGATATTAATAATAATAAACCATTGTTAAATGTTAAAAAAATATATTCCGATGCGTATGTACAAGAAACAACAGCTGGTGGTGAGCGATACCCGGATGTGTATGACGATATTGAAAGAACCCTTGAAAGAGGTACCTTATTATTAAACTTTTTTGGACATGGTGGTGAAGATGGTTGGACATCAGAAAGGATATTGGATATCCCAATGGTAAGGGCATTGAATAATTATAATGAGATTCCACTAATTATTACAATTACCTGTGAATTTTCTAGATTTGATAATCCGTTGCGTTTGTCTGGAGGAGAATTTTTGGTGTGGAATGAAAAAGGAGGATCCATATCTTTAGTTTCAACAACCCGAGAAATTTATATCAATGTAGGGCGTGTTTTTAATGACCGTTTGATGAAAGTTTTATTGAAATTTGATGACAATGATTTGACAATTGCCGAGGGTTTGATGCAAATCAAAAATCAATTTTCAACATCACAAAGATTATTTATTTATTATTTGGGAGATCCTGCTATGAACTTGGCAGTACCACAAGCAGATATTAAATTGACAAGAATGAACGGGGTGGATATCACCCAAGCAACGGATACTATTAAAGCATTATCTCATATTACTTTTGACGGAATTATAACATCGCCATCAGGAGATATACTAACCGATTACAACGGACAATTATCAACAATTGTTTTTGACAAACCAATTGAAAAAAGCACTTTAGGAAATGATTTTGGAACGCCATTAATGGATTTTGAATCCCTAGAAAGTAAAATATTTAGAGGATTAGCTTCCGTAGAAAACGGACAATTCTCATTCGATTTTATTGCACCGCGCGATTTGCGAATTGCCTATGGCGAAGGAAAAATAAGTTTTTATGCTGACAATGACATCATCGATAAAGCAGGGTATAATTTTGATATAATCATTGGTGGTATCAACGAAAATGCACCAGAAGACAACCAAGGTCCACAGATTCAATTGTATATGAACGACGAAACTTTTGTAGATGGTGGCAATACAAATGCGTCACCTTTTTTGTTGGCGGTATTAGAAGATGAAAACGGAATTAACACCTCCATCACCGCGGTAGATCATGATATTGTTGCTGTATTAGATGGCGATGCTGGGAACCCATACATCCTAAATGATTTTTATCAAACGGAATTAAATGACTATACAAAAGGGTCAGCAAAATTCCCTTTCAGAAATTTAAAACCTGGTTTACATACTGTTGAGTTATGTGCGTGGGATACATACAATAATGTGTCGTGTGCTACGTTAACATTTGTTGTAGTGAATGACTCAGAAATGGTGTTAGACAATGTGTTGAATTATCCAAACCCGTTTGTGAATTACACCGAGTTTTGGTTCAATCACAACAAACCAAATGAATCTTTAGAAGTTCAAGTTCAAATTTTTACAGTTTCGGGTAAATTGGTAAAAACAATTAATCAAACCGTACAATCAACCGGAAATCTTTCGCGTTCAGTTACTTGGGATGGATTGGATGATTTTGGAGATAAAATAGGAAAAGGAGTTTATGTATATAAGCTTAATGTAAGAAGTGTCTTATCAGACGTTAAGGCAGAAAAGTATGAGAAATTAGTCATACTTCAATAAAAAAAGTAGATATTTGTTCACCTTATAAAATGACAGAATGAAAAATTTAGTACTTGCAATCGTTGCAATTATATTCGTAATACCAACTATTAAGGCTCAAGATGAGCCAAATCCAATTACAACAGCAGCACCGTTTTTATTGATTACGCCAGATGCACGTGCAGGTGGTATGGGAGATGTAGGAGTTGCAACATCGCCAGATGCAAATTCTTTACACCACAATCCAGCAAAATTTTCTTTTATGGATAGCCAATTCAAAGTGGGTATCATATACACTCCTTGGTTAAGAGAATTGACCAATGATGTTTTTTTAGGAGGATTTACTGTTGCAAACAGAATTAATGATCGTAGTGCTTGGGCTGCAAGCTTAAAATATTTTAACCTTGGTGAAATTGAATTAACCGATGGTGGAGGTTTTCCAATCGGAACAGAAAAATTAAACGAATTTTCTTTAGATGGTTCGTACTCATTAAAGTTGAGTGATTATTTTGGGATGGGTGTAGCCATGAGTTATATTAGATCCGATTTAGGAATCAAATCTGCGGATGCAGCAATCAATCCAGTAAATACTTTTACGGTCGGAGTTTCAGGATATTTTCAAACAGATGAGCAAAACTACGGTAGCTTTAACGGACGTTGGAGAGGTGGATTTAACATCGCAAATATTGGTCCTAAAGTTTCTTATACGGATGGTGGTTCAGAAAATTTTGTACCAACAAATTTAAAATTGGGTGGTGGTTTTGATTTTGTATTAGATGAATACAACAGAATAAATACTACGATTGAAATTACAAAATTATTAGTGCCAACTCCTCCAATTTATGGAGATCATGATGATGACCCATCAACACCAGATGAAATTATTAGAGGTAGAGATAATAATGTTGGTTTTGCAAAAGGGATGTTCCAATCTTTTTATGATGCACCAGACGGCTTTAGTGAAGAAATGGCTGAGGTGACTTGGGCATTAGGAGTAGAGTATATGTATAACAATGCTTTTGCATTGCGTACGGGTTACTTTCACGAAAGTGATTTAAAAGGAGCGAGACAATTTTTTACCATTGGTGCAGGATTTAGATTCAAATCAGCAGAGTTAGATGTGTCTTATTTATTCAATGCTTCGGATGTAAACAATCCTCTTGAAAATACCTTACGATTTTCATTTGCCTTTAACTTTGGTGATGTTTATGAAGATTATTAAAAGCTAAAACACTTTATGAAGAAACTTGAAATTACAACACCTATTACTATTTATGATTCGGTAAATGAATTGCCAGATAATGTACAAGTGTTGATGAATGAGGCGGTAAAAATCAGAAAAACTGCCTATGCACCTTATTCTAAATTTCATGTTGGCACCGCTTTTTTATTAGAAAACGGTGAAGTAATTACTGGTAACAATCAAGAAAATGCAGCCTATCCTTCGGGGATGTGTGCAGAGCGCGTTGCCGTTTGGCAAGCCGCATCTAGATTTCCTGATGTAAAGATTAAGATCATTGCTATTACTGCGAGTTCAAAAGAAAACCCAGTAACTAAACCTGTAGCGCCTTGCGGTAGTTGCCGTCAAGCCTTATCAGAATACGAGATAAAGCAAGAAGAAGATATCGAGAWKKMCWWKWYRSKMGRSRCTRKKSAWWWYMTWRWMAMAGMYYMWYTYYMCKWYKYMSWWMYSWTKRMWWWWRWYMRSKMWWTYYTSKRWWAGTTTTGGGTGATATGAGTTGTAAGTAATGCGATGATAACTTTAGTTGATAAAAAACATATTATTTCTGTAAACTCTAAACTTCTATTTGGTGAAAGGTTAGGTTTTATATCTGAAATTTTAAAGAATGGATCGAA